>DASVBI010000379.1:0-2704 GCA_036375915.1 Terriglobales bacterium
CATGGCATTGGCCGGCGCGGTGGTTTCGAATCCCACAGCGAAGAAGACCACCTTGCGTTGCGGCTCAGCGGCGGCGATCTTCACCGCGTCCATGGGTGAATAGACAACCCGGACGTCGCTCCCCGCCGCCTTCACCTGCAACAGGTCGGAACGGGAGCCCGGAACCCGGAGCATATCGCCGTAGGAAACCAGGGTGACCTCGGGGCGGGAAGCCAGCGCCATGGCCTTATCAATCAGCTCCAGTGGGGTGACGCAGACGGGGCAGCCGGGCCCGTGCACCAGGTGAATCCGCGGCGGGACCAGCTCATCCAGGCCGTAGCGCATGATGGTATGAGTCTGCCCTCCGCAGATTTCCATCAGCACCCAGTCGCGGGTGGTGCGGCGGGCGATTTCGCCGGCCAGGGCAAGGGCGATGCGCCGGTCGCGGTACTCGTCCACGTACTTCATCTTGGTCGGGCGCGCCATTGGCCGGGCAGAGAGCAACGCGCTGCCCACATCGCGCCCTTCCCTCCTGCAACCACTCTATTTGGTGGGGACACAGCCGGCGGTGACGGGGGTCACAAAAAGGGGTGATGCAGGCGGAAATCTCCGGAAAAAGCGCCCGGGGCGCGGCAGGGGTTGAGCCGGGCCGGCCGGACAGAACCTCAGGTTTCCGGCGGCGTCAGCTCCTGTTGCAGCACTCCCATGCCGTTCAGCGCCGCATAAGTGCGTTCGGCCTCCTGCCGGTCCACACAGCTGATGGCAAAACCCACGTGTACCAGCACGTAATCGCCCACCCCGGCTTGGGGCACGAAGTCAAGGCAGACCTGGCGCACGATGCCGCCGAATTCCACGCGGCCGACCCGCACCCCGTTCGCGACACTCGCTTCCAGTATCCTGCCGGGAATCGCCAGGCACATTTTCCTTCTCCTGTCTGGAAACGGTAGCCCCTTTGCGGCCCGCTGTCATGGTCATGCGTCACACATGCCGGGACAGGGGAGCGGGACCGCGCGTCATTCGTCACGCGAGTGTGTGATACGTATCACCGACCCTTGTGTCAGCCGGCGGTAAGCTGCCAGAGCATATGGCAGCTGCCGCCCGCCCGTCCCCGGCTATTGACTTCATGTATTACGTGGCCACGCCGGAGTTCATCGCCCGCTGGAACCAGGCCAAAGAGGGCGAACTCATCTGCCGCATGGAGCGCGCCATCGGCGGCCTGCCACAGTTTCCCTCCCTCGACAACATGCTGGCCCGCATGGATGCCGCCGGCGTGGAGAAGGTGTTCATCGCCCAGTGCAAGATGTGGTCTTACCGCCGCAAGTGGATGTATATGGACACGAAGCTGGAGGAGGTGCTGCAGTACACCCAAAGCCATCCCGGCCGCTTCGCTGGTCTTGCCGGCTACGATCCCTTCCACATCAGCGAGAGCCTGCGCGAAATTGAAACCGCGGTCACACAGCACGGCTTTCGCGGGGTTTACGTGCACATCTACGGTTTTGACATTCCCCTGCACGACCGCAAGATGTATCCGCTTTATGCCAAGTGCGTGGAACTGGATGTGCCGGTCTCGCTGCAGGTGGGACACGTGCTCGAGGCTATGCCCAGTGATTGCGCCCGCCCCATGCACCTGGACCGGGTGGCCTGCGACTTTCCGGACCTGAAACTGGTGGGCGCGCATACCGGTTGGCCCTGGGTGGAAGAGCTGATTTCCGTCTGCTACAAGTGGGACAATGTTTGGCTGGGCGTGGACGCCTGGATGCCCAAGTACCTTTCCCCGCCTATCCTGCAGTTCATTAACAGCCGCCTGGGGCAGGACCGCTGCCTCTGGGGCACCAATGGTTTGCCGTGGCAGGAAAGTCTGCAGCAGATTGATCAGCTCGGTCTCAAACCGGAAACCAAAAGCAAGCTGCTCTACGAGAACGCCGCCAGGCTGTTCAAGCTGCAAGAAGCGGCACCGGAGCTTTGTGGCGTCGGAGCAGCTTCGAGCGCAAAACCGGCCCCGGCGAAGCATAGATAGAATTTGTAGCGCGGGCGCCCTCGCCCGCGATGTAACAAAGATGAACTTAAACGGCAAAGTCGCGATCGTGACCGGAGGTGCCCGCGGTATCGGCGAGGCCATCAGCCGGGCGCTGGCGAAAGCCGGCGCCGATGTTCTCATCGCTGACCTGCGCCAGGATGAGGCCCAGGCCACCGCCTGCCGCCTGCACAAGGAAAGCGGCCGGCGGGTGGAAGCTCACGCCGCCGACGTCACCCGCGTGGAAGACATGCAGGCCGCGGCTCAAGCAGCGGTGGACCGCCTCGGCGGGCTGGACATTCTGGTCAACAACGCCGGCTGGGACCGCCTTATGCCCTTCCTCAAAAGCACGCCCGGCCTGTGGGATCGGATTATCGCCATCAACTACGGCGGCGTCCTCAACTCCTGCTACGCGGTGTTGCCCCACCTGAAGGCGCGCGGCCACGGCGCCATCGTGAACATCAGCTCCGATTCGGCGCGCGTCGGCTCCCTGGGCGAGGCGGTCTACTCCGGCGCCAAAGCCGCGGTGGTGGCCTTCTCCAAGACTCTGGCCCGCGAGCACGCCCGCGACGGCATTCGCGTAAACGTGGTTTGCCCTGGCCTGGTGGATACGCCCCTGCTGGAGGAGATCAAGGGTGAAGAGTTCGGAGGCAAGATTCTGGGCGCGGTGACCGGCGCCATTCCGCTCAAGCGTCTGGGCCAGCCGGCGGA
>DASVBI010000419.1:0-2083 GCA_036375915.1 Terriglobales bacterium
CCTCCGTCGCTGCGCCTTTTCCAATTACCCAATCACAAATTACTCAATTACTCGATTCCTAGGCCCCGACGGTCTGCATCTGCTCCACTCCCGGCAGAAAGCGCATGGGAATATCGCGCGAGGTGAGCAGGCCGGGCTTGGCCTCCAGCAGCGCGGGAACGCAATTCACCGCAATCGCAGCGGTAGCCAGGTCGCCATGGATGCCACCGGGGATGGCCAACTTCAGGTCGGGCACACCGCTGATCTCGATCGCATCCACCGGTTCGGGCGCGCCCAGATACATTTCCAGCTCCAGGCGCACGCTTTCCCGCCCGTCGCTGGTGCCGCGGGCCACCTGGCGTACTCCCTTGACGCGGCCGGGCGCGACCTCCAAAAACTCACTGCGAACCATTTCCTGCGCCACCACCGGCTCGATGGTTTCCTCGATGGCATCAACCGGCAGGCCAAGCGAATCGGCAATCATGGCGCCGGATTCCGGCAAGCCGTGGTGCTTAATGACGCCGGCCAGCACCTGCGCCTGGAATTCCTCCACCGTCATGCCGGCGCCCACCTTCTTCTGCAGGGGGAGGCGGCGCCGCGATGCGTCCACCACCCGCCGCACCTTCACCCGGTGCACTTCCTGGCAAGCGGTGGAGAGAGTAAGCACCAGCTTATCCATGGCGAAGCCGGGATTCACGCCCGTACCCAGCAGCGCCACCCGGTGCTCGCGCGCCTTCCGGTCCAGTTGCTGAGCCAACTCCGGATGCTTGCGAAAGGGGTAAGCCAGTTCTTCACAGGTGGAAACGACGTGGCTGCCGGCCTGCAAGCAGCCCAGAAGCTGGTCGGAAACCTGGGTCAGGTAAGAGGACGTGCTGTGCACCACCACGTGGGCTCCGCCCCGCAAAACGTCGCGCGCTTCGCCCCGGATCACGACCCCCAAGTCGCGGTCTGCACCCACAATGCGTCCCAGATCCTTGCCTATTTTTTCCGGATCCAAGTCAATGGCGCCGACCACCTGGATCTCTGGTTTTTGCAGCATCAGACGCACGATTCCGGCGCCGATGGGCCCCACCCCGTACTGGATAACGCGAATTTTATGCGTGGCCAACACGACCTCCAGCCCGGGACCAGAGGTTCCGGTAAAAAGCTCATCTTACATGATGGCTGAAGGCGGTTCAGTGACTATGAAGTTCTGTTTCAGAGTCCCAAAACCCCAAGGGCCGCCGCCTTATCCGTAGAATTCCTTACAGATTGACTCGGCGCATGCCCTCGTCAGGGTAACGTTCACCGGCCGCCACTCCCTGAGGCGCCGCTTTTTCAATTCGGGCCAGGTCGTCTGCGCCGAGCTGGACGCTGGCTGCCGCCATATTTTCTTCCAGATACTTCTGCCGCTTGGTGCCGGGGATGGGAACAATGTCCTCGCCCTGCTTCAACAGCCAGGCCAAGGCCAATTGCGCCGGTGTGCACCTCTTCTCCTTGGCCAGGTTCTCAACCCGTTTTGCCAGGTCCAGGTTGCGCTGCAGGTTCTGCTGTTCGAAGCGCGGGTTGCGGCGGCGCCAGTCATTCGGCGCCAGATCGTCCAAGCTCTGGATTTTCCCCGTCAGAAAGCCTCGGCCCAGCGGGCTGTAAGCCACAAAGGTGATGCCCAGTTCGCGGCAGGCGGGGATGACCTCGGCTTCCGGGTCGCGTGTCCACAAGGAATACTCGGTTTGCAAGGCAGCAATGGGATGGACCTTGTGGGCGCGGCGAATGGTCTGGGGCGCCGCCTCGGAGAGCCCGAGGTAGCGTACTTTGCCCTGTTCGACCAAACGCGCCATCGCCCCCACCGTCTCCTCAATGGGTACTTTGGGGTCGACTCGGTGCTGGTAGTAGAGGTCAATCGTGTCCAGGCCCAGGCGTTTCAGGCTGGCTTCGCAGGCCTGCTGCACATACTCCGGTCGCCCGTTAATGTCGGCCCAGCCGCCATCGGGCGTGCGCACGTTGCCGAACTTGGTTGCCAGCAAAGCCTTGTCGCGCCGGTCGCGAATCGCATTGCCCACCAGTTCTTCGTTGTGGCCCATGCCGTAGGCGTCGGCGGTGTCGAGAAAATTGAGGCCGAGTTCCA
>DASVBI010000705.1:0-4675 GCA_036375915.1 Terriglobales bacterium
GCGCGCACCTTCCAGGCGGCCACGGCCAGGTCCCAGCGGGCCGCGTCGGCAGACCGTTCCGCGGCGGTGATCCGGTGCCCTCGTTTCCCCGCGGTTTCCAAGGGAAGGGAACCCACAAAGCCCGCAATCCATGGACTCTCCGGCGCGGATTCGCCGCCCACATCTGCGCTCAGGTTTGGATTCGGCCTGGCGCGGGCAGTCGCGATTGCGGCCTCCGCTTGCGTCACGCGCGCGCGCGCAATCTGCAGCGCCGGGCTGTAGTAGAACGCGGCCAGCGTCAGAGAGGGCAAGTCCCACTGCGCCAGCGGCCAACTGGAGAACGGGTGTGGCGATCTGGCGGCAAGAAACTGCCGGAGGCCGGAATCAGCGAGTGTTCGCGCCTCCAGGGCGGCGGCCGTTCGTGGCGCAGAGACGGGCTCTGCCCGATACTTCTGGAACGCGCAACCCGCCAGTCCAGATAACGTGCACAACAACACCGCAATTTTGAGCGACTGCATGATTCCTCACTGTACGTTTGAGACAGAACGAGGCTATAGCTGACCTCAGCCGTTCCGAGCACAGCAGGAAGTTCTAGATTCGCAACGATAAGGGAAGCGGAGGAGGCGAAGGTCCGGTGACCAGCGTCTCCGCCCAGATTATCGGAAATGTTGGGGAAGAGGGCTCCGCAGCAGTATTCCCTGGCGCACGCAAGCCTGTGAAAAATACGATCAGAGTTCGCGCCAGCACAATTTCCAGACCGGCGCAGGCGGCGAGCACAACCAGAGTGTAATCCGCTTCTCTGCCGGTGCGCAGGGTGTGGTCCCAGTGGTCAAACAGTTCAGTCACGTGACCGCACAACATGGCAGCCACGATGATCACTACCGCCCAACGCAGAGACCTGCCCCACATGGCGCGAGAATTCTAGCCCTAAGGCGAGGCAGCGTCAAACGCGGCCCCTGGCCGAAAAAGCCTTGTCCTGGCCTTCAGGATCATCCAAATCCGCGCCGGAAGAGCGCCTGCCAGGAATCACTGCACGGCGTGACTGGTATCACCGCAGTCCTCGAGTCGGCATTCTACTTTCGTGGTATCAGCGGCGAGAAGGCGGTGGAGACGCGCAGCCACTCCTTCTGTCCTTTTTATTACCGCAGCCATGGCATGGATCATGTCCCTGATCCACATCCGCCGGACGGCGGATTAGCGGGGAGGATGCGATGACCTCTTCCACCTTCTTACCAGCGGCAGTCAGCGATTGGGCGTGGCTGTTCGGATTTGCCCTGGTTTCCTTAGCTCTGGTGGGCTTGGCAGTCCTGGCCGATGCCCTTTACGAGGGCTATCGCGAACGCATTCGCCATAGCCGGCACTCCCCAGGTGAGGCGGCGGAGAGGAGCAGCGCCCCGCCTGGGCCCCGCTCGGATAAGTCCGCCGCGCAAATCAAAAAAGCAGCTTGACCTGAGATGATTTCGAGGGCTCGGTGGCTCCAAGGTAAAGGCGCGGGCCGAATACCCGGCTGAAGCGGCCTGAAGAAGCCGCAAATTTTTCCTTAATTTGTGACGCATGTCACAGACGCATTTCCAGCGCCGCCGTACAAACATTCTGACGAGAAAAGCCCGGCCCTTCAGCAAACCTTATACACCCCACATTTGCCGTCTCCCGACGGCGGGGCCGGGTGCAGTTTCCGGAGTTGTGCTGATCACGCCTCTCTTGTTGGCCCCATAGGAGTGGATTCTTTCCGTGGAGTTCTCCGGTGGCGCTCACGCGGCAAGGCCGGGGGGTGGCTGGTTGCAACGGCAGCAGGCAAACCGCATAATGAAGTTGTCCGGCGCCGGTTACGTGCTCCCGGGAATACACGAGTCGGCCGCCGTTCATGGGCTCGGGCGAAGGGCAGTGGATGTAAGGAATGAGTGCCAGGCCCAAACTCGTGGTTAAGAGACCAGCGGATGAGTGGGCGGAGTTCCGTCCCGTCGAGGTCTCCAGTCGCAGGCGGCCGCGTTCTGCGGTGCCCAAAACGCTGGTTATCGCTACCTTTCTATTTTCCATCATCTTTGCCGTTTGGGTGTTTTTCAGGCCGCAGATCCGCGGGACTATGGCTGAAATCAGGACAGCTATGGCGGAGTTGGCGCAAGCGCGGGTAAACGGCAGGAAATCACGCCCCGCCACCGCCGCCGTAGTGCACAGGACCCTCCGACCTTCGGCCAGGGAGCGGGTAGAATTGCTGCGACGCAGTGGCAGCGGTCCCGGCCCATTCGAGGTTTACCTGCTGGACGGTGACCGTTACATCCGCGTGGACTCGAGCAGCCGGTCCGTCCTGCTCAACATGCAAACCGGCGAGGCCACGTGGATGGATTCGGATGCGGTCGGAGAACGCCGGAGATGAGAAAAAGCTAATTTTCTCCTCACCCGGTAAGGTGATCTAGATCACCTCAGCAATGTGCCGGGCAGGCCTACCCTGTGCCTGGTTACTCTTTCCCCGAGAAAGCGAGTAGCAGAATGAGTATTTTGCAACGGCTCTTTAATCTGTTCCGCGAGGTTTGGCGGGATGACCAGGCACAGGATATTGCGGAGTATGCGGTAATGCTGGCCGTCATTCTGGTGATTGTTGTGGGTACGATCCGGCTCGTGGGCAGCCAAGCCAATAACGTGTTCAGCGAAACCGCTAGCGCCATCGGCGGCTGAGACTCAGACCCTCCCCCAGGAAAGCGCCGGCCGCGCAGTCGGTGAGACATAAAAAAGGGATCGCTCGTCTGAGCGATCCCTTTCGCAGCACACAATCCTGGCGCGCTGCCGAACTCACTGCACGATGTCTACTCCGGCGTGAACAATTATGGTCGGCCGGCGGACGATGATGCGCCCACCGTCATCGTGATAGTAGTAGTAACGGCGCCCCTCATACATGTAGCTCCAGCAGCCGTATTTCCTGGCTTGTCCGGGAGGCAGCCCGCAATAACCCCATCCCACTCTGCGGCCGCGAGCCCATCCTGGAGGACGCCCGTCGCGGTCGTAGGTGTGGTACTCGTAGCGGCCGCGGCGCTCCCAGCGATCGCCGTCGCGATCACCGCGGCGGTGCTCATCGCGATCGCCGCGGCGGCCGTGATCGTCCTGGCGAAAATGTTTGTTGCCGTGATCTCCCTTGTCCTTGTCCCAGCCATGGTCGGCCATGAGAGCGGGAGCGGCCACTCCTAAAGCAGCGATCAGTGCCAGTGTTGCCAGCCAGCATCGGCTCATAAAGATTTCCCTTTCGGGCAGGAGAAACGCCCTGCAGAGCTAGCATAGCGCTGGCCGCATGCCTTGGCACCGTTACGGAAGTGGGGTCTTCATCCATGCCCCTTGGGGAAAAGTTGGGCACTCACGCCGTGTGTGGCAGCCAGTCTTCCAATACTTCATAGATCCGTTCCAGGCGGTGATCTTTAACCGCGGCATAGATTGCGGCCGCTGCTCCGGCCAAGCCGGTCAGGCCGAAAAGCAGGCGGTGAGAGTCCAGCCACCACTGCACACTGTAGTCGCGCGCGCGCCGGTCGAAGCTGCCGTGAGCGCCGTGATCGCCGGGCACGGGTTCCCATAGATTATTGGGGCGGTTGGGATCCTCGCGACCATCATACTGCTGCGCGTCGTACCCGGTACGAGCCAGGTAGTGGTCCAGCAGGCTGGGAGCGAGCTTATTGCCCACAATTGCCTGCACAGTGGAGTGGCCCACGTAGCACTCGCGCCGCGGGTGATGAGCGGCATGGTAGATGGCACGCGCAGCCACTTCCGGCTGGAAGATAGGCGGCACCGGCTGCGCTTTGCGCGGCAGCCGGCTTTTGACCCAGCCAAACTGCGGCGTATTCAGAGCTGGCATCTGCACCATGGTGGTTTGAACGTTGCTTTTGTCGTGCAGCAGTTCGGTGCGCAACGAGGCGTGGAAGCCGAGCACGGCGTGCTTAGCGGCGCAGTAAGCCGCCTGCAGGGGAATGCTGCGGTAAGACAGCGCCGAGCCCACCTGCACGATGGTGCCACGGTCGCGCGGCAGCATGCGCTTCAACGCTGAAAGCGTGCCATACACGTAGCCAAGATATGTCACCTCGGTGACGCGCTTGAACTCTTCCGCCGTCATCTGTTTGATAGGCGAGAAGACGGAGGCCATGGCATCGTTGATCCAGATGTCAATCGGGCCAAGCTTGGCTTCGACTCGCGCCGCCGCTTTCTCCACCTGCTCGGCATCGGCCACGTCGGTAGGCAAAACCAGCGCCTTGCCGCCCTGGGTCTCTACTTCACGACGGGCGCCTTCCAGGCCGTCGCGGCCCCGCGCAATTAACCCGACCCAGGCCCCGTGCCGGGCAAACTCGCGGACAGTGGCGCGACCCACTCCCGCTGACGCGCCTGTGATGACAACTACTTCGTGTTTGGCCATATTTTCTTTTTTGCGGCGCAACGAGAGCCTCCCTTTCAGCTAATATTGCGCCTCGCCCGCGTACGATTTCTGCTGCTTTCCACACCCCGGGCTTGCGTCCCTGGGGAAAGTTCTTGCGCCGCTTCACGGCTGCGCCTCTAGACCATTTCTCTTACCTTGTCCGACGCCACGGTGAGCGCGATCTTGCTGCGGTTGGGCTCGCCGCGCGCCAGGGCCTCGGCAAAGTGCAGCGCCTGTTCGGCCTTTATCTTGCCCGGCATTGGAGGCTCCAGCGGGTCCACCACCGCCTGCAGAATCGCCGGCCCGGGC
>DASVBI010000261.1:0-4328 GCA_036375915.1 Terriglobales bacterium
GCACGCGGTCGTAGGAATAGGCGTAGGCGCTCTGGTCGGGAAGGATACAGATATGGAGCACGCCGGTAATTCCGGCGCGATCCGCGGGCGCCAATTCCTTCCACAAGTCACGCTTGCCGGAGGGCAGTTCGATGCGGTAGACGGGAGCTGTCATACCCATTTTTGTCACGAAAAGAGAACGGCTATCGGCGCTCCAGGCAATGAGTATTCCCTCCGCTGCCAGGCCGGGGTTAGGGACCGAGCCGAGAGCCTTTTTCCAGGTGCATATGGTGGGGTGATTATAGCTGCGAGGCCGATCACGCCCCATGCAATTGCGCAGGCGGCCCTAGGTGAACCGAGTTTCCCAAATCAGGAATGACGAAGGAAGGATCTGGGGTGCTAGAAACGCCCGCTTTCCACCGTGGCGGCGACGTCGGCAGGTAATTCCACCGTCTCCACCGGCGGCGGAGCTTGGGATTTGACGGACGCGCCGGACTCCAGATCACCGCGGTGGAAGACGGTGGTCAGCGCGGCAACCGCTTTGGGATCGAAGCGCTTGCCGGCGAGGGAACTGATAATACGCACGGCGTAAGCATAATCGTGCGCCGCCTGGTAGGGCCTATTGGTAGTGATGGCGTCAAAGGTGTCGGCCACAGCGATGATGCGTGCCAGGAGGGGGATTTGGTCGCCTTTCAAGCCGTAGGGGTAACCGCGGCCGTCGAGCGATTCGTGGTGCAGTTCGATGCCAGGAATCATCTCCGCTAGCTGTTTGACGGGACGCAGGATGTTGGCTCCCTTGGTGGTGTGCGTCTTCATGATCTCGTACTCCTCCGGAGTGAGAGCTCCGGGCTTCTTGAGCACGCGATCCTCGATGCCAATTTTGCCCACGTCGTGCAACTGGGCGGAGATGCGCACCTTTTCGATGAACTCATTCTCCAGCCCCATTTCCGTGGCCAGCAGCACGGAATAGCGGGTAACACGATCGGAGTGGCCGCGGGTGTACGGGTCCTTTTCGTCAACCGCGCCGGCCAGCATCTGGATGGAGTTCATGAACAGAGCGCGATTCTCTTCCGCGGCGCGCTTGAGATCATCAACAAAACGCTCCAGGTCCTCAGACATGGTGTTGAAGGTCTGGGCCAGCTCGCCAATCTCGGTGCGGCTGGTGAGTTGAACGCGCTGTGAGAACTCGCCGCGGGCGATGGCGCGGCTGGTATCAGTCAGCACCTGGATGGGATGAGTGATTTTGCGGGCGGCATAGCTGCTGATGCCCACGCTCATGAGCACAGCCAGCAGAGCCAGAAGGCCGGCGGTGCGCTGCATTTCATAAATGCCCCGGTAGGCTTCGCGCTGGGGTTTCTGGGCGATGACGGCCCATTCCAGCGAGGGTACCGGGCTATAGGTGCCGAGCATGGATTCAGTCTGGCGGCCGGTGGAGATATTGAATTCCTTGGTGGCTACGAATTGCGCCTTGCCGCCCTGCTCCACGAAGTTCTTCACGATATCCAGGTTGGTCATTTCCTGGCCGGTGGCGTATTCAGGCTTGATACCGGCTACCAGGCGGCCCTGGCGGTCCACCACGTAGGTGTCCAGTCCGCCGGTGCTGACTTCCTGCATGCGGCGGATGAGGAACTGGAGGTCAACCACGGCGCCCAGCATGCCAATAAAGTGGCCGCCGGCCATGATGGGCGTGCTGATCAGCATGATGGTGCGGGGAGTTTTGCCGCCATAGGCGGTAAGGGCGTCGCCGTTGTAGATGCGGCCGTCGCGGGCCGCGGAAAAGGAGCGTTCCAGTTCGCGCTGCAGAAAAGCATCGGGAGCAATGCGCCCGGCGGAGATGCCTTTAGCCTGGGAATTCAGCAGGGTGGAATAGACCAGGTTGTCGGAGGAGGAAACAAAATTCTCCACCAGGGCGCGCAGTTCCGGGGCGCTCACGTGATTGCCGCTGAGGTCGCCCCCGCTGGCAATCTGGATGGCGGAGGACAGGTTGTTAAGCATCAGCCGCACCGTGGCCTGGCGCTCGGAAATGTTATCGGCCAGCGAGCGGGTGATGGTGTTCTGCAGCATCATTTCGTTGGTCTTCAGGCGGTCCCGGTTCATCGCAATCATCTGTTGCGAATAGAAGTACATAGGGACCACGCTGACCAGCATGAGCACACTCAGGATGAGATAGAGAATGGGAACGCGCGCGGGTATGGGCAGCTTCTTGAACAAGGAATCCCTGCTCGTCACTCAGCGATGGTCAATTTAGGGGGGAGCTTAAGAAATTTTACAGTGAAGGAGGGAGGGAGCGGGGGAACGGGGGTACAGGGCCGGTTACGAAAGTACCGAAGGCCTCAGTACGGACTCGCGGTGACCATCTGAAAACCTATGTGATCGCATTTCAGCCGTTGGCGGGATTGCGGTAAAGGCCGACTTCGCTGGTAACCCGCCGGGTCATGAGTTCATGAATGGCCTCACGGGGGGACTTGTCCTGGTGCAGGATGGCATGCACCTGCTGGGTAATAGGCATTTCCACGCCGTAGCGGTGGGCCAGGCCGACGGCTGCATTGGTGGTTAGAACGCCTTCGGCCACCATGCCGTGCATGCCGGAAACCACGTCGGCGAGTTTTCGCCCGCGGCCGAGTTCCACCCCGACAGAACGGTTGCGGGAGAGTTCGCCGGTGCAGGTGAGCACCAGGTCGCCCAATCCCGCCAGGCCGGCCATGGTGTCGCGCTGGCCGCCGCAGGCCACCACCAGGCGGGTAATCTCAGCCAGGCCGCGAGTGATGAGCGCGGCCACCGAGTTGTGGCCCAGGCCCAGGCCGTCGCACATGCCGGCGGCGATGGCGATAATGTTCTTGAGCGAGCCTCCCAGCTCCACGCCCACTACGTCTTCACTGGTATAGACGCGGAAGGCAGGGTCGCTAAATTCGCGCTGCACGGCCTGCGCCAGATCGCTCTCATGCGCAGCAACGGTGATAGCCGTGGGATCGCCACGGGCCACTTCGCGGGCGAAGGAAGGACCGCTCAGGGCGCCCAGACGAGGACGAAACCCGGCCAACTCCCCGAGCACATCGGTGATCACTTCAGTCATGCGCGAGAGCGTGTCGTTCTCCACACCCTTGGTGGCGCTGACGAAGAGCATGTCGCGGTGGACCAGGGGCGCCATTTCCCGGAAAAGACGACGGCAGTGGTGGGATGGCATGACGCTGACCACCATTTCGGCTCCGGGGAGCGCCTCTTCCAGGTTGTTGGTAACGGCTACCGTTTCCGGAATGGAATAGCCCGGCAGGAAGGGTTCGTTCACCCGGCGGGCCGCAATGGAATTGCAGACTTCGAGTTCATAAGCCCAAAGGCGAACCGCATGCGCTCGTTTGCGTCCCAGGACAATGGATAGCGCGGTACCCCAGGCGCCGGCGCCGATGACGGCAATGTTGCTCACGTTGAGCTCGCTTTCATCCGCGCCTCAGGGAGAAGCGGTGCTCGGTGCCGGCGAGCAGGCGGGAGATGTTCTGATGGTGCTTGGCGATAATCAACAGGGAAGCAGCCACGGCCGCCCCCAGGACGCTCTGCATGGGCACACCTGCGTGGACATAAAGCAGATAGATGAAGGCGGGGAGCGTGGCCGCGGCCACAACCGAACCCAGAGAGACATAGCGGAAGAGAGCGACGAGGGCGGCAAAGACGCAGATTGCGACCAGAACCGCCTTGGGAACGATGGCAACGAAGGCGCCCACACCGGTAGCCACTCCCTTGCCGCCACGAAATTTCAGCCACAGAGAGAACATATGGCCCAGCACGGCGCAAAGGGCGGCTACGGCCATCGCTGAATAGACGTAGCGCGCGCCGCCGTGCTCAGAGCCGCTGGCCAAAGCGGCGGCAATGGAGACCGCAACCAATCCTTTAGTGGCATCGAGCACCAGCGTAAGGAGGCCCAGAACAGGCGAGGAGCGGGCGACATTGGTGGCGCCGATATTGCCGCTGCCGGTCTGACGAATGTCGCCGCCGCGGAAAGCTCGCACCAGCAGATAGCCAAAGGGAATAGATCCCAGAAAATACCCGATGGCGGCGATAACTGCGAAATTTGCTTGTGCGGCCATGCTCCGGCTCAGGTCAGCGGAAAGTTTTGCAATTTTGTGTACTGCGAGCCTGCGGGCGAGAGCTTGCTCTGGTAGAGAAAGAACTCGCGGGCGGTCATTGTACCGAACTCGGGCGGGGGCAGTACGCTCAATTTTTCCTGCAGGCGCTGGAAAATGCGGTTGGGGCGGTCGTCGGAGCGGCGCTGCGGGGCGCCCGACTTGCCTCGCGCCAGCGTCAGATGCGGGCTGAAGGCGCGCTCTTCCCGCGGAATGTCCAGGGGTTCAAGCGAG
>DASVBI010000719.1:0-7068 GCA_036375915.1 Terriglobales bacterium
TGCCGCTTTGATTCATGGTCCTGATTTCCTCAATCATCCCGTTGCCGCCTAGCGATACGTAATGGCAGCTCAAAGGAGGCCGAACGCAGAGAAACGCGGCGGTTTTGTTGCTTTTGTAGAAGTGATCCAGCAGGCGCGGCAACTCAAAATCGGTCAGAGTATCAGTGTAGTTGGCTAGAAACACTTCCTCGCCGCCAAGATACTTTTCCACCGATTTGAGCCGCTGACCGATATTGGCGGTGGTGCCGGTGTCGGCAAAGGTGATGGTCCAATCATGGATGTCGGAATGCAACACTTGAAGATCTTTGCCGCCGTTAGAGAGCACGAAGTCGTTGGACAGACACTCGTTGTAATTGAGGAAATAATTCTTAATCGCCTCGGCGCGATATCCCAGGCAGAGAATGAACTCCTTGTGTCCGAAGTGGGCGTAGTACTTCATCACGTGCCACAAAATTGGCCGACTGCCCACATGGACCATGGGCTTGGGAGTGTTCTCATTACCCTCCCGAATCCTCATGCCCAACCCGCCGCAAAACAGCACTACTTTCATGCCGGGCCTCCTGTCGGGGAGAAAAGTCTGGTCCCCTAGACCTGAACTGCACTCTCGCGCCGTACCGCGCGTTCCAGAGCTCGTTCTGCGGCCAGTTCACCGCTTTTAAAGCTTTCATCCGTCCACATGTAGCCCCAGTCGCCGTAGCGGCCGCAATAGGCGATGCCAAGGTCGTCGAGGTAGCCGTGCACAGTCTTCAGCGCGGCCGCTCTTTCCAAATCGAATATGACGTTTGCGTGGCGAACAACCATGGCGTTGCGGAACAGAATGCGGTCACTATCGCGCAGCAACCCACACCGCCGCAGGTCGCGGATTACCGGTTCGATGAGTTCCTCCGGCGGACAGGTTAGAGGCTTGTACTTCCCCGAAAAATAAACTTCCGCCTGAATGCTGCCGGCGCCAGGCGGGACATTGTTCGCGGACAGCATGTGCGGGAAGCTGAGACGTGTGAAGCAAATATCCTCGTCGTAGAAATATGTCATGTGTGCGCTCGAGATGTCCTCTCGGTTCACCCCCACATTCACCAGCACACAGGTTGAGCAGGCAAGACGGCGGGCCGCATCCAGCACATCCTGCGGGACGCCCTGAATCATGGGAATCAAGTCCGGCAATGCCACGGAAGAGACCAGGGCGTCGTACTCGGCCGTGGCTCCGTTGGAAAACAAGAGCCGCCGCCTGCGCGGATCAACCGACACCAGTTCATGCCCAAACTTCAGGTTGCCAAGCGGCACGAATTTGGTGAGATAGGAGACGAATCCGCCCCGGCTGGGATAACGAAAGTGAGTAATGTAGTGAACGTGCGGCGCGGAGGCCGAAAGAGCCCCGCGCAAAACCTCTTCCAGCGAGGGCCGGTAAATACGCGGTCCCAGCCAGTCGGTACTCATGTTCTCCGCCGTCGTGAGATGGTATTTCCGCGTGTACTGCATGGGAAACATCTCGGAAAAGGTTTTGCCAAAGCTCGCCAGCAGCCAATCCGCATAATTTCGAATGGTGCGCTCGGGCCCCTGGCGTTCCTCCACAAAATCAGTGATGACCTTTACAATTACGTCCTCCGGCAGGCCATGCAAGTGCAGCTGTACGGGGTGCAGGGGCCAATAGCCACGCCAGTAGTTGTTGAGCGTGATCTGCACGGTCTCGTACTTCTGGTCAACGCTGTCGGCGAACAAATCCTGAATGCGGGGATCCTTGGTGAAGGAAATGTGCGGCCCCATGTCGAACAGGAAGCCACTGTCATAATGGAAAGACGCGGTATGGCCGCCGTGGTAGGTGTTCTTGTCGAACATCACCGGTACAATGCCTTCGGCGTGCAGCCGGTGGGCCGCGCCAAACCCTGCCATTCCGGTTCCAAGGACTACGATATCTGGCACTAAGTCCGCTCCTTCTTCTGATTATTGTGACCGCGCTTCATGCGGTTACTGGGTCCTGTAACGCACTGGCCTGCGAAACACGCCCAGAACCCCAGCGCGCATTTTGTTCGAGCCAAAGTTGCTGAGCCAAACGTCCCGCTGGCAGCTCCACATCTTTGAAGGAGACCACGCTGTCCTTGGGGACATCTCTCCGGAGAACACAATCCTCCGACAGGCTGATGGGCAAAGCTTCCATGGTGCGGGCCGCCTCGCTGTTGTCAATCAGTCCGTAGGCGCAGAATCCGCCAACACCGTCCAGCCGCTCGCCAGCTTTCAGATCGCGTTTGGCGACCGTCACTACCTCGCAAACCGGCCCGCCCAGTGCAGCGACCGTAGCATCATGATGGATTACCACCCGTCCGATTGTCGAGGCGATCTGGATATGGGGGAGGTGAAACGGCGTGTAGAACGCATAGAAAGGCCCGTTTCCCAGCTTGTAATAGGCCAGTTGCACTTGTTTCAAGGGGGACTCCTCATGAATGATAACGAAGGCTCCGGTATACGGAGCCGCACCCAGAGCGTAATCCACCAGGCCCGTAGCCAAGAGCTGGTCGGGCGGCAACAGATTAGCCATTTCCCGCACATCCTTGCAGGCCGGGCCATACATTCCGCGGCGGCCTGCGTGAAAGCCGGTGGCATTGGAAAGAACAGTCGCCTCCATAGACAGCTTTGTGGAGTCGGCAAAAGAGGTAACTTTGCGCACGTCCTGGTCGTTCTTCTCGGCGAACGCCCGCTGGGTTTCTGGATTGCGGTAGTAGTCCACCATGCCCTTCACATTGCCGGCTGCCACCGGGCGAAGGCCCAGGGTACGGAGATAACGCAGCAGCGTCATGGCCACACCCGGCTCATCGCCGTCAGTATGGGTAAGCACCACGCCTGCTTTGTCCGCTTTTGCCTTCAGAATGGGACCGATCAGGGAATCGAGCTCGGCATTGACCAACACCACGTGTTTGCCGTGCTCGAATGCTTCCAGTACAACACGAGTTGCCGGTTCAACTGTGCCCGTGACCTCGATCACGATATCAATGGCATCGCAGGCGAGCAGTACCGAGGGGTCGTCGGTCAGCACCGGAACGCCGCGGGCAATCGCGACCTCCGCGTCGCGCGCAGAGCTGGCGCAGCTCCACTGTGCGATACCCGCCTCTCGAAAAGCCCGTTCGCCGTGCGCCGGTGTGCGATTGGCGATTCCCATCAGGCGGATACCGGGAACCGGAGTCCCCAGTTGCAGAGCAATAGCACGGCCGGTGGCTCCGGCTCCTATCATCCCAACTCGAATGGGGCTGCGGTTCGCCTCCCGCTGCTGAAGAGCCAGGTCTACCATCATTGCGCACTCCTTCTCATGGAATTCGCCTGCAGCTCGGCCCCGGAAGGCTGGTCACCCACCAGTGGCCAGTTGCGATCCTGTTCCGAGACCACGGTCGGGGGCAAGGGCCACGCAATCCCGAACGCCGGATCATCGAACCGGACTCCCCGCACTGTGCTTGGAGCATAGAAGGCCGAAGTCATATAGAACATTTCCGTATTGTCCTCGAGCGTCTGATACCCATGGCCGCAATGCTCGGGGACATATAACATCTTGCCGTTGGTGGCGCTCAACTCCTCACCGTACCATTGGCCGTAAGTTGAGGACCCCGGCCTGAGGTCGAGGACAACGTCGAAAATCCGTCCCCGGGTGCAACGAACCAGCTTGGCTTCCAGCGCAGGCGCCTCCTGATAATGCATTCCCCGGGTGGTGCCGCGCTGGACGCTGAAGCCCATGTTTGCCTGGACCGGGGAAAAGTCCACATCGTGTTCGGTAAACTCGCGTCTGCACCAGGCCCGCATGAAGCGCCCGCGTTCATCTTCATGCGGACTGGGATCAATGACCCAGGCGCCAGCAATGCTGGTTTGCGTAAAACGCATGCAATTCACTCTTCGGCGGCCGCAAATACCCTGGCCGTTGGGCCCCTAACTGGCCGACGCTGAAGCTGCTGGCGCCCGTCTATAAAAACGGGTGCGGCCAAGAATCCTTCTCAGCAACGATACGATGGTTCGTTTGGGGTTGAGCAGGGCATCGAGCATCCTGTAAGCCACGTACCGGCTAAGTTTGAAATAGTCAATACTCAGACCCAGGCTCTGCATGCGCTCGCGATGATAGGCCCAGAACTTCTTGCCCTGCATCTCGAGAACGCTTTGCCCCAGAAACTGGTAGTACCTTTTGGTGGCGTCACGCAGGCGCGCATCGCGTTCCTCGCTGGTCAGGTAAATCGAACCGTACCTCGTCAGCTCCTCGATGTCCGCCACCATATAGGAATTCACCTTCTGCAGAAAATGCGTAGTGCGCGAATCCTCTCCACGGCGATTGTAGGAAAGCACCTGATGCACGTATCCGAAATCGTGCTCCTGAAGCAAGTCCAGATAAGCTTCCGTATCGCCGTGGTAATTCCCCAACTTGTAAAACGGCTGCCTCTCTTTGACGACACTGGCGCGGAGCAGGGAGGCGGAGGGTCCACCGAACACCTTCACGCCCTTGAGCAGTCTCAGCCGGCAGACATCCCGCCCCTTCATGAAAGTACTGGGGAAGGGAAGTCCGTCCCAACCCACATACGACCCTACCAGCACATAGGAGGTAACCATTCCAACGGTGGGATACTCTTCGGCAACTTTCACCAGTTCCGAAATGCAATTGGGAAAGAGCCAGTCGTCAGCCCCCACAATCTTGCAGTACTTCGCCCCCTCATCTATGAGGCTGAACGCCTTATTGTGATTATCCACCACCGACAGGAACTCAGTATTATTGTGAACCCGGATGCGCGTGTCCTGGCGGGCGAATGATTGCGCAATTTCCAGAGTCCCGTCGGTGCTGCAGTTGTTGACGATGGTGTACCGGAAATTCGAGTAAGTTTGCGCCAATACGCTACGAATACACTGCGCCAGGAATTTCTCCCCATTGTAAACGGGCGTCAGAACGCTGATGAGCGGTTCAGCCTGCGACGTCATTCTGGTCAATCCTCCGCCTTGGACCACTTGCTTCGTCTCCCCAGCCGGGCCTTTACCCGCTCCTCTGAGCATGATTTTCGGCAGGACCTGGTGTTCCGGAGAGCAGGTAAGGTTCCATCCAGTTAGCTTATATCTTATTGATAATATGCATACTTACATCGTATGCAGCCGGTAGACTGCAAAGTTTTGCACACTGCCCGGAAGGCAGACTGTAATAACGCCACTACTGGACGACCAGGGTAACCGGGGTGGTGACCTGCATGTTGCCGGAGGTGCCCGTCACCGTGACGGTATACGTACCGGGAGGGGTGCCGCCAGGGGGTGGTGGTGGCGAACTGCTGCCGCCGCCTCCGCAACCCAGCTGGAATGTGAGCAGTGCAATGATGCCAGAGGCCAGGAGAAGCATAAACGCGTGGCGCCGGCGTGAGGCAGCGGTCCAACCCGCCCCGGCCAAAGTAATTCCCGGCAGCAATAGCCAGAGGGCATAGAAAGGAGCGCGATGGCCGGGAAGTGTTCGCAGCTGAGCCGATGGTCCGCTGGTGGTGACAGTTAAGCTTGCGCTAGCTCCGGCCGCAACCGAGCCGGGATTCAACGAACACTGCGAACCTGCCGGCGCTCCCGCACAGACCAGCGCTACGGTTCCACCAAAGCCATTTTGGGAGGAGACGGCGATTGTATAGGAGGCAGACGAACCCGCAGTTACGGTCGCAGTAGCC
Organism: Terriglobales bacterium; assembly: GCA_036375915.1. Taxonomy (GTDB): domain Bacteria; phylum Acidobacteriota; class Terriglobia; order Terriglobales; family Acidobacteriaceae; genus JAICWP01. The sequence continues at coordinate 5,652 of DASVBI010000719.1, forward strand.
GGCGAGGCCGCCAGTCCAAACCCTCCTGGTGGGGGCGGAGGAGGGGGCGTGCTGGGTTGCGCCGCTGCCTTGAAGGTGGCCATCTGCATCACCCAGTTGCTGCCGGGGGTGATGGTGGCGGTAGCGGCGTAGGTGTCGGGCACGTTAACCATGTGATCTTCGGCAAGATCGGTGTTAACGGTCACCACCCGGGGGACGAACGGATCCCCAGGCTCGAGAATGTTGCTGGAGTTCGTGGCGGCGCCGAAGATCAGCTCATTGAAGAAGTGAGTAGTGGCAGGGCCGCTGTTGGCCATGGCTCCTGCGCTCGCACTGCTGGTGCCGGCGGCGCTGGCAATAACGTCGAGCGGACTGGTCTTATCCACGCCCTTATATTCCAGAATGCGAAGGCTAGGCAGATAGGCGGCCTGCTTGAAGGTTACAGTTACCGTATTGCCGCCCGCGGAGATGTTTTTGGCGTAATAAATGGCTTGCGTGACCTGACTGCTGGACTGGGTGGGAACGGCCAGCGAGTACACATTTCCATTGCTGTCTGTGACCCTATCAACCTGGGAGGTGGTATCCCCCCAAGCCACCACCACCACATTCAGGTCGCCGGAGGTTTGCGGGCCATAGCTGGCGGAGATCTGCGAACTGGAGCCGCTGGTCAGAGCGTTGGAGGTTCCCTGCACGTAGGCGATTCCGTTGAATGGCGGCGGGTTTAGGCCGTACGCCAGCAATTGCCCGGAAAAGGTTCCCAGATATACTTTGCCGTTAGCCACGGTGGGGGGATTGAACTTGGCAAAAAAACCCAGGCGATCGCGAGTGGAATTCTGCTCGCTGTTCCACAGCTCATTGCTCAGGTTGGTGGCGTCAAAAGCATGCAGGATCCCGGGCTGGATAGCCTTGTTGGGGTCACCAGCGTTGGAAGTGGGAGCCCAGAGGATTCCCTCCTGTTGCCCGTTGGCGGAAATGGACATGGGGGAGGTGTCGGATTCACCGCCAGGGCTGGTGATGTTGCCGGTTCGGGGTGTCGTCCGGAAGGTCGAGCCATTGAAACTCCATGCTTTCAAGACATCACCGGATGGCCAAAGATAGATATCGCCATTCCAGAAGATCGGCGATCCCATGATCCAGGCGCCGGTGGCACGAAATTCCTGCACATCATTATTGAAGGTTGCGTTAAACCTTCCCATGTTACTGCTATTCAGAACACGCAGGACGCCATCCTTGCCGCCACCGACCAGCAGGTTGGTTCCGGGGATTAACATCGGCCCACCAGCTCCCAGATCGATGTTATTCAGACCCATGGATGCAGCGTCATCGGGAGTGAAGTAATCGATGAAAGCCAGATCAGATGCTCTCAGTTTGATGGCGCTGTCGCTGTAATCCTGTCCCCCCGTGTTGGCGTCGAAGGGACCATTGCCGGTAAAGAAGT
>DASVBI010000598.1:0-4433 GCA_036375915.1 Terriglobales bacterium
GCCAGCCCGTGAGAACGAGGGCCATCAACGCCGGTCCGAGCAGGAACGCGCCGTGCAGGTTAACCCACAGCGCCAGCAGCAGCGGCATCCACCACAGGAAGCGCAAGTGGTTGGGATCGCTTCGCTCCGCCTTGCCCAGCAGGTAGAGGAACACTGCCGCCAGGAGCATGGAGAACATCTGCGGCCGCACACCCCAGGAAGGAATGGTGGCAATCGCCCCCAGGACCGTCACCAGCCCGGCAATATAAGGACGTCCGGCACATTGGCGATAGAGCAGCAGGAAGGTGCCGCCGATCACTGCCGCGAACGTCACCATCAGCCCGGCCCAGCCGGCGGCACGGAACACAAGATAGAAAAGTGCTTCGCTGAGCCATTCGTGGGCGACCCAGGGCTGGCCGTAGCGGGTATAGGAAAAGCTGTCCTGATGGGGAACGTGGTGGCTGGCTACGATTTCCTGCCCCGCGCGCAGGTGCCACCACACGTCGGGATCGTGCACCCCGCGCGCGGCCATGGCCAGCAAACCCAAGCCCAGGATGATGAGAAAAACGCGCCGCGTGGAGAGCAGGCTCACGGCTCAGTTGGGGATGTTGCGTCCCCGCGGAGCCGGCTCCGGAACTTCCAGCTCGTCAATCAGCCGGTGCAGGGAAGAGCGGGCAATTTTGAGCGAGCGTGCGGCCTGCAGCTTGTTGTTGTCGAACGCCAGCAGCACGCGCCGGATCAGGCGGCGCTTGAAGGCGCGCACTTCTTCGTCGAAAGAGCTGTCCTCCAGTTCCATGTCCCAGGTGGCGAACTGCGAAGGCAGGTGCTCGATGCGAATCTCCGGACCGTCACACACCACCACCGCGCGCTCGATGGCGTTCTGCAGTTCGCGGATATTGCCCGGCCACTCGTATTCCTGGAAAGCGGCCATGGCGGCCGCGGAAATCCGCCGCGCCGGGCGGCGGTGCCTTTCCGCGTAGCTGTGCAGAAAGGAATAGGCCAGCACCACGATGTCGTCGCGCCGCTCGCGCAGGGCGGGCAGCTTGATCTCGATGGTGTTCAGCCGGTAATAGAGGTCGGCGCGGAAGCTGCCGGCTTTCACCAGTTCCATCAAATCCCGGTTGGTGGCGCAGATGATGCGCGCCTCCATGCTGCGCACCTGGTTGCTGCCCAGGCGCTCGAAGCTGCGCTCCTGTAGCACCCGCAGCAGCTTGACTTGCATATTGGGCGAGAGCTCGCCGATTTCGTCCAGAAAAATCGTGCCCCGTTCCGCCGCTTCAAAGCGCCCGCGGCGCGCCGCCCCCGCTCCCGTAAAGGCTCCCCGCTCGTGGCCAAAAAGCTCGGCTTCAATCAGGGTTTCCGGCAATGACGAACAGGCCACGGCTACAAAGGGCTCGCGTCCGCGCGGGCTGGTGCGGTGAATGGCCCGGGCCAGCAACTCCTTGCCGGTCCCGGTTTCGCCGCCGATCAGCACCGTGGCATCACTGGCCGCCACCTTGGAGGCGAAGCTGTAAATGGCGAGCATTTTTTCGTCCGTGCCCACCACCGCCACAAAGTCGGTCAGCCGCGTGGCTGACACCCGCAGTTGTTCCACTTCGCGATGCAATTCGTAGAACTGGCTGGCGCGGCGCAACACCAGGCGCAACTCCTCCAGCGACCCGTTTTCCACGAAATAGTCGTAGGCGCCCGCGCCCCACGCCATGCGCACCACCTGGCGGTCGGTAGTGGAGAGAAAAGCCACCACCGGAACTCCCGCCGGATTGCGCACCAGCTTTTCCAGGCATTCGAACCGCGCGGCAAATTCTTTGTCTTCGCGGCTGGGCAGGCTGGTGATGAGTACTTCGCACTCCAGCAGCTTTTCCCGTTCTTCCAGCGAGGCCGCTTCCAGCGTGAAATCTTCCCCAAGTTTTTCGCCCAGGATAGCGAAGAATTCCAGCCGTTCATCTACAAAATGACACTTCATTCCACTCACGTTTCTCACCGCAGGAACTTCCTCAGCTGTGCTTTGGAACTTATGTTGCGGCCCAGCGTAACCTCTTCGCCCCAAGGTTTGTCTGTATGCCTGGAAGAATTACGACCTATTATGGTCACATAGCTGACCACAAAGGCAACAGGAAGAAATACCCTATTTCTTATAGAAACAGGTTCCCCCCGCGTCTCATCTTGAGAAGCGCCAGCCTGCCGGTCTTTTCGACCAATCTTCTAGGGTGATTACCTTGTCCGCGCTCTTTGCCGGAATAAGGTTCCCCGCAGGCGACGTATACTTTTGCACAAGGCGCACAGGCCTGGGCCGATTGGAATTGCCAAACACATCCCGCCACCGCAACCAGGAGCTGTTCGACCGCTGGGCCCCCCACTACCAAGGCGTGCTCAACCGCGCCCTGGCACCCTCCGGCGAAGCCCCACACTATTTTGCCCGGAGCAGGGTTGAATGGCTGCAACGAAAGCTTTGCGCGCTGCGTTTTGCGCCATTGTCCGTGCTGGATTATGGCTGCGGCACCGGGGGATCGGTGCCGTTTTTGAAGGCAATCCTGCATCCCCGCCGCATTTTGGGGGTGGATATCTCTTCCCAATCGCTGCAGTGGGCTCGTCAGCAGCACCGGGAAGAAGGCGTGGAGTTCTCGAATTGTGACCACGATTTCGCCCCTGCTCAGTTCCATTTGGCCTTTTCTAACGGGGTTTTCCACCATATTGCACCCGCAGAACGTCTCTCCGCTCTGCGCTATGTTTATGATTCTCTTGTCCCAGGCGGCATATTTGCCCTCTGGGAAAACAATCCCTACAACCCTGCCACCCGCTACATCATGGGGAGGTGCGAGTTCGATCAGGAAGCCATACCGGTCACTTGCAAACAGGCCATTAAGTTATTACGAAACAGTGGTTTCGAGGTGCTCAGCCGGAGCAGCTGCTTCTACTTCCCGCGCTGGCTGAAGTGGTTGCGGGGGCTGGAACCGGCGCTCTCTCCACTGTTGCTGGGGGCGCAGTACCTGGTGCTATCACGCAAGCCCATGTAGCTTGCGGGCTTAAGCTATACTCCGGCCCATGCCTTCCTCATTGCCGGGCGGAGCAGCGCATAAGCCCAGGCTTCGCGCTTTGCTGTTGCTGGCCTTGGCGGCAATGGTGGGAATGCATGCCTGGTTTTTTTTCACCTTGCGGCAGCAGGTGCGAGAGGGCTACCCGGATTTCACCGCGTTTTATGCCGCCGGCAGGCTGGTGCGAGTGGGCCTGGGTGCGCAGCTTTACAGTATGGAGGCGCAGGCGCGGGAACAGCAGGAATTTGCTTCGGGTGTAAAAATTCGCAACGGTCCCTTGCCGTTCACCCATCCGCCGTTTGAGGCGGCTCTGTTTGCCCCCCTGGCTTTGCTCTCTTACAGCTCAGCGTACTGGCTGTGGAATGCGGTTAGCCTGCTGGCGCTAGGGGGATTCCTGCTCCTGCTTGGTCCGCATATTCCCCGACTGCGGGCCTGGTCTGAGGCGGTGCCATTCCTGGCCGGGCTGGCGTTTTTCCCCGTGTTCGTCTGCCTGCTGCAAGGCCAGGATTCGCTCCTGCTGCTCCTATTATTCGGGCTGGTGTTTGTGGCCATGAAGGGCGGCCATGATTTTCTGGCTGGGATCTGCCTGGGAATGGCCCTGTTTCGCTTCCAGTTGGTGCTGCCCGTAATGGCGGTCGTACTGCTGCGGCGAAGATGGAGGGTGGTGGCCGGCTTCGCGCTGGCGGCTCTGGCGCTGGCCGCGGTTTCGGTGGCCGTCGCGGGCTGGGAGCAGGCGCTGAGGTATCCCCAGGAACTGCTTCAGATCAGCCATGCGCAAGGCGCAGCGGCTATGAATCCGAGGGTTATGCCCAATTTGCGGGGGGCGGTCTCCAGCCTGGCCGGCGAGGGCAATCTCGCCCACGGGTTGATTGCCATGGTATCGCTGGCGCTGATAGGACTGGCGGCATGGCGCTGGAAAGCCGATCCGCAGCAGCCGGGATTCGCTCTGGGATTCGCGCTCACCCTGGCGGTGGCGGTGATGGTGAGTTACCACATGATGGGGCACGATTTGAGCGTGCTGCTGATTCCGCTGCTGCTGGCGGTGGAGTGGCTGCTGCGCCAGCGCGCGCGTGGAATGCCACGCCGGCTGGTGACGGCCGCCGTCGGCCTCTTGTTTTTGAGTCCGATTTATTTCCTGCTCTGGTTCCGGTATCAACACTTCAGCCTGCTGTTCTGGGTGGTGGCGCTGCTGGGCGCCGGGTTGAGCCTGGCTCTGAGAGGCGAGGGCCAGGCGCAGTTGGCGCAGGCGGCGGAGAACAGCGGGTCCTGAGCGGCGGTTGCTCTTGCCAAGCCGTCGGCCTTCGGTGGTTGGCGGCTCTCGGCCGCCCGAATCGATGGTTGGGCAAGTGGCCCACACAACGCGGTGTTCGTTGTGTGGGGTAAGCGGAAAGACTGTCCGCTAAGTCATTCGGACGTTGACTC
>DASVBI010000382.1:0-9908 GCA_036375915.1 Terriglobales bacterium
TCCAGCCCGTCGCCCAGCTTGTTGCGGCGCTGGTAGAGCGTGGGGCAAGGCGAAAGCACTTCGATGAAGCAGAAGCCCTTCTTGGCGAAGGCCTCCTGCATGGAGCGCGCCAACTGGCGCACGTGGTAGGTGGTCCAGCGCGCCACATAAACCGCACCCGAAGCTTCTACCAGGTGCGGCAGGTTGAAGGCTGGCTCGTAGCTGCCATAGGGAGCGGTGGAGGTGATCGCGTCGGCGGGCGTGGTGGGCGCTGTCTGGCCGCCGGTCATGGCGTAAATCAGATTGTTCACGCAGATAATCTTCAGATCAATGTTGCGGCGGGCGGCGTGGATCAGGTGATTGCCGCCAATAGCCGAAAGGTCGCCATCTCCGGAGTAGACAATCACGTTCAGCTTGGGATTGGCCAGCTTCAGCCCAGTGGCGAAAGGAATGGCGCGGCCGTGGGTGGTGTGGAACGAGTCCAGCTTCACGTATCCGGCCACGCGCCCGGTGCAGCCGATGCCGGAAACGATGGTCACGTGCTCCAGGTCCACCTTCGATTCGATCAGGGCGCGGGTAAAGCAGTTCACGGTGGTGCCAATGCCGCAGCCCGGGCACCAGATGTGCGGCATGCGATCCATGCGCAGGAAAGGTTCCACGGGATTGCGAACTTCGCTGGTCATGCTGCCTCCAGGATGGCCTGCAGGATATCTTCCGGGCGGTGTACGCCGCCGCCGGCATGGGAAACCGGCACAACGCGAGCCCGCCCGCCGGCCGCGCGCTCCACTTCCAGCACCATCTGTCCCAGGTTGAGTTCGGGGACGATGAAGGCCTTGACCTTCGGCGCCAGGGCGCGGATGCGATGCTCGGGGAAGGGCCAGGCGGTGATGAGGCGGAGTTTGCCGACGCGCCGGCCTTCCGAGCGCGCCAGTTCGATGGCGCGCTGGGCCACCCGCGAAGTAATGCCGTAGGAGACCACCACCACATCGGCGTCGTAAACGTTCTCTTCTTCAAACAAAGCAATTTCTTCGGTCGCGCGCTGGATCTTTTGCTGCAAGCGCCGCACCAGCTTGTCCTGGGCGGGCACGGTCATCACCGGGTAGCCGCGGTGGTCGTGGGTCAGCCCAGTGATGTGGAACTTATAGCCTTCGCCGGCGTGAGCGATTTCCGGCACCATGTCGCCGTTGGTCTCGTAGGGCAGGTAGTCGGCAGGACGCTTGCTGGTGTGGCGCCGGGGAACGATCTCAATCTGCTCGGCGGGCGGGATCACGACCTTTTCGGTCATGTGGCCCACCACTTCGTCCATCATCAGCATGACCGGAACGCGGAACTGTTCGGCGAAGTTGAAGGCCTTGATGGTCAGGTCGAAGCACTCCTGGGGCGAGTTGGGACAGAGGGCGATGATTTCGTAGTCGCCGTGCGAACCCCAGCGCGCCTGCATCATGTCCGCCTGGGCGGGCAGGGTGGGCAGCCCGGTGGAGGGGCCGCCGCGCTGCACGTTGACGAAGACACAGGGCGTCTCCGTCATGGCAGCGTAGCCGATGTGCTCCATCATCAGCGAAAAACCGGGGCCGGAGGTGACAGTGAAGGCCTTGGCTCCGCCCCACACCGCGCCTTGCAGGGCGATGGAGGCGGCCAGTTCGTCTTCCATCTGTATGAAAATGCCGCCCAGGGTGGGAACGCGCGCGGCAAAGCGCTCCACGACCTCGGTGGAAGGGGTGATGGGATAGCCGGAGGCAAAGCGCGCGCCCGCGGCCAGGGCGCCTTCGCAGCAGGCGTGGTCGCCATCGAGGAAGTGCACGCCGGTGAGGACGCCACTGGGGTCAGCGTGCATCAGCAGTCTCCTTAGCGGGCGTTGCCTGGGGCTGCGGCAGGCGGTAACCAAAGATGGCGAAATCGGGGCAGTACATGCCGCAGAGATCACAGCCGCTGCATTTTTCTGCCGCCACCACGTGCGGCGGGTGGTAGCCCTTGGAGTTGAAGGCGGAAGAGAGCGCCAGCACCTTGGTGGGACAAAATTCCACGCAGAAGCCGCACGCCTTGCAGCGTTCGACCACGATTTTGACGGCGCCTTTGGCCATGATCCCCCACTTGCCGCGCAGGGCGGCCGGAAATCAAAATCCATTATGAATTTGCTCGTCCCAGAGCGGTGTGATGCGGGTCACGAAGGCACGTGAGGCGGGACACAGGGTTTGGAAGGGGGAATATTCATTTGCGCTAAATCCAGTTTGGCGTATTTCGGAAGGGCATGGCTTCAGCCATGCCGCCTTCGGGCTGAAGCCCAAGATTTGTTGGATCGCATTCGGCTCGGCTGAAGCCGAGCCCTTCCGAAAACATTTTGTCAGACTCTTGCAATCCATTGGCGAGGTGAAACTCAAAAAGCCTATCTGTTCTAGTCCAGACCTTTTTTCTGCCGGAATTCCCGCACCACATCGGTGACCGAGCGATGCTGGCCGTCCACGGCGTAGTTCAGGGCGCGCATGTCCTCATCAGACACTTTTCCCGCCAGCTCGGCCAGGGCGGCGCGCAGTTGGGGACGGCGGGCAAGAGCCTCCTCGCGCACGATGGGTACGGCGTAGTAGGGCGGGAAGTAGTGCTTGTCGTCTTCGAGGATAGCCAGGTCAAGGACCGGAATGAGGCCGTCGGTGGAGTTTCCCGCTGCCAGGTCAACTTGTTTATCCGCCAGAGCCCGGTCGAGCAGGCCCAGGTCCATGATCACCGGCGGCCTGGCGAATCTGAGCCCGTAGGCCGCAACCAGGCCCTTGTAGCCGTCGGGGCGCTCCATGAATTCGTAGCCGAAGCCGGCGCGCCACTGCGGGGTGTACTGCGCCGCCTGCGAAATGGTGGCCAGATGCAGGCGGCGCGCGTCCGCTCCGCGAATTTCGATGGCAAAGGTATCGTTGAAGCCGAAGGAGGGCAGAACCGCGAAGTGAAACTTCTGCTCGTACTCTTCTTTCACTTTCTGGAACACGGCGTCAGCATCTTTCAGCGGTGGTTCCTTGAGGATGGCGGTCAGCGCCGTGCCCGTATACTCCGGGTACACGTCAATCCTGCCTGCCAGCATGGCCTGCTGGCAGATATAGGTGCCGGCAAGATAAAAGCGGCGCTCGACTTTCAAGTGTGTTTTCGCCTCGATCTGCTGTGCGATCAATTCTCCCAAAATTAATTGCTCAGGGAAATTCTTGGAGCCGACCACCACCACGTTCTGGCGCGAAGGACCGCAGCCCACCAGGATGAGGGCGAGCGCAAGCACGGCAGTGAAAACGCGGTTCATGCGGGACGCAGGCGTTTTTCCAGCAATCCCAGGCCGAAATCAGCCAGCAGGGCCAGAATGGCTGCAGGAACGGCGCCGGCCAGGATGACCACATTGTTCACCATGGCCAGGCCGCGGAAGATGAACTCGCCCAGGCCGCCGGCTCCAATGGCGGCGGCAATGGTGGCCAAGCCCACCGAGATTACCGTGGCCACGCGTACTCCGGCGATGATCACGCTCAGAGCCAGCGGCAGTTCCACCTGGAAGAGCAGTTGCCGGCTGGTCATGCCCATGCCGCGGCCGGCCTCCACCACGGCGCGGTCTACACCCATGATGCCGACGTAGGTGTTGCGGATGACCGGCAGCAGCGCGTACAGAACCAGCGCCAGAACCGCAATGCGCTCGGCGCGAGCGCCAATCCACGGCGCAGGCAGGAGGAATCCGAAGAGCGCCAGGCTGGGAATCGTCTGGATTACATTGGCCATGCCCAGCACAGGCTTCTCCATCACCTGGCGGCGGGTGAGCCAGATGCCCACGGGCACTCCGATGGCCACCGCAATCGCCATGGAGATGCCCACCATCCACAGATGTTCCAACGTTAGCTGCCATACTTCGGCGTGGTTTTGCGCGAAAAATTGCCAGAGGCTCATGCTCCTCCTTGCGGCTTGTAGTCAGCCAGAAACGCGGCCACGTAGGCCGCTGCCAGCGGCTCTTTGGCGTGCAGAAATTCCTCGGGGGCGTAAGTAGCCAGCAGGCGCCCGGCTTCGAGCAGGGCAATGCGCGAGCCCAGCAGCAAGGCTTCGCGCAGGTCGTGGGTGACGAAGATAGTGGTCTTGCGCAAGCGCTGCTGCAGGCTGAGAAACTCGCGCTGCAATTCGGCGCGGGTAAGCGCGTCCAGCGCGCCAAAGGGCTCGTCCATGAGCAGGATGGGCGGATCCGCCGCCAGCGCCCGGGCCACGCCCACGCGCTGCCGCTGGCCGCCGGAAAGCTGGCGTGGACGGCGGGCGGCAATCTGCGGCTCCAAGCCTACCAGTTGCAGCAGTTCGCGCACCCGCTCCTGAATGCGCTGTTGCGGCCATCCTTCCAGCGACGGCACCAGGCCGATGTTGCGCTCAACGCTGAAGTGAGGGAACAGACCCACCTCCTGGATGGCGTACCCGATGTGGCGCCGCAATTGAATGGGGTCCCACTGCGTAGAAGGCCGGCCTTCCACCAGCACCTGGCCGGAGGAGGGGTCGAGCAGGCGGTTGACCAGCTTTAAGGTTGTGGTCTTGCCTGAGCCGCTGCGCCCCAGCAACACCAGCAACTCGCCGCGCCGCACCACCAGGTTGAGTTCGTGAAGAAGAGCGGCGCCCTGGTCGAGGCGGAAAGTGACGTCGCGGAACTCCACGGCCACATCGGGGTGTGCATCCGCCGGCATGAGAGACGAAGCGGGCTGATGCCCGCGTCCGGCGATTCTCGCAGCCGAAGAGGCGTTGGCGCAAGCGCGCAGCGACTTCGCACGCATGGCAGCTTGAGCCAAGAATCCGAGCCGGCGTAATCAGAGCTCCCAAGTGTGCTGTAAAGAACAATTAATGGTTGAATGTCTACCCTGCATGAGGGTAGGATATCTACCGTGCAAAGCAACGATGAGGCGACCAACAAGCTTGAACTTATGCAGGGCACGCTGGACATGCTAATCCTGCGGACGCTGGTGCTGGGTCCGGCTCACGGCCACGAGATAGCCAAGCACATCCAGCGGACCACGGAGGACGTGTTGCAAGTGGAGCACGGTTCGCTCTATCCGGCGCTCCACCGCCTCGAACGCAAGGGTTGGGTCAGCGCAAAGTGGGAGACGCCCCGAAGCGGCAAGCGCGAATTCAAGTATTACCGGCTCACTCCCGCCGGCAAAAAGCAGCTCATCGCCGAGCACTCCAAATGGCGGCGTTTGGTTGCAACGATTGGCCGCGTGATGGAACCGGCCGAGGAGGGATAAATGGCGCTCTGGCGGAACCTCCAATTGTGGCTCTTCTGGTTCCCGTGGTATCGCCGCCGCGCACGCGAGGCCGACCTGGAGCGCGAGTTGCGCGATCATCTCGATTTGGAAGCCGACGAACAGAGAGCCGCCGGGCTGTCGCCGGAACAGGCTGCCTACGCCTCGCGCCGAGCACTGGGCAACACGCTGAAGATCGAAGAAGATGTGCGGGCGGCGTGGGGAGGTCAGTGGCTCGAAACGTCCTTTCAGGACTTGCGCTACGCCCTGCGCATGCTGCGCAAATCCCCGGGTTTCGCGGTTGTCGCTATTCTCACTCTGGCACTCGGCATCGGCGCGAATACTGCAATTTTTTCGGTGGTAGATGCAGTTCTTCTTAAGCCCCTGCCTTTCCCGAACCCTGCCTCGCTCACGATGGTTTGGGAAGACAACCCCACGTACGGGCTGGTGCGCAATACCGTTGCTCCTCCTAATCTGTTTCATTGGGAACAGCAAAATCATTGCTTCTCGGCGATGGCGCCGTTTGTGGATCAGCCGACCAACCTGACCGGCGCTGGTCAGCCCGAACAGGTAACCGCCGAGTATGTGTCCCCGAACTTCTTTTCTCTATTGGGCGTAAATCCCATGCTGGGCCGCGGATTTTCGCAAGGAGAGGATCAGCCGGGCAAGAGCAACGTCGTGGTGCTGAGCTATGGCCTGTGGAAATCGAAATTCGGTGGCGATCCGAGCATCATTGGACAAACAGTCCAGCTGAGCGGTGCGGCCAATACAGTTATTGGCGTTACTGCCCCGGATTTTGATTTTTTCATCAGCGAGTTTTCTCTCACCGGTGAGCGACCGCAGCTATGGGCGCCTCTGGAACAGCCGCCAGCATGGCATGACTGGTCGAAGGTCGGCCGGTTCTTGCGCGTCATCGCCCGGCTAAATCCTGGTATTTCCCTCGCCCAAGCCCAGGCGCAGATGAACGTCGTTGCTGCGAACCTGGCCGCGCATTATCCCATTCAAGACAAGGGCTGGGGCGTCGCGTTGGTCTCGTTGCGGGATCAGCTTTCCGGATCTCTCCGTCCCGCACTTCTGATTTTGCTCGGAGCCGTTGGCTTTGTCCTGCTGATCGCCTGCGCGAATATCTCCAGCCTGTTGCTGTCCCGCGCTGCGAGTCGCCGGCGGGAAATGGCCACTCGCATCGCACTCGGAGCTTCACCGAGGCGCATCACGCGGCAGCTTCTGACAGAAAGCCTTCTGTTGGGGATGATTGGCGGCACTCTGGGCGCCATTGTCGCCATCTGGACTACCAAAGCGCTGATTCATGCTGGTGCTGCGAGCCTTGTAGATTTGAGCGCCGTAACCGTTGACTGGCGTATTCTCGTCTTCGCCGCCTTTGTGACACTGCTCGCTGCCGTGCTCGCGGGACTCTTGCCATCGTTGATGGCTGCTCGAGGCCAGGCCGCCTCGGTACTTCCGGAGGGCGGGCGCACTTCTTCCGAGGGACGCAGGAGCCTTGCGGCCAGAAGCGCTTTTGTCGTCGTGGAAATCAGCCTGGCGTTAGTGCTGCTTGCAGGCTCCAGCCTTTTGATCCAGAGTTTCCTCCGGCTTACCAAAGTTAACCCTGGTTTCCGCGTCGCGCATCTGCTGACTTTTCAAGTCACACTGCCGATTTCTAAATATCGGCAAGATAGCGCACGCGCCGCATTCTTTTCACAATTGCTCGGCCAAATCCGCGGACTTCCCGGAACAATCTCGGCGACGGCCGACGCTTTTCCACCGTTTAGCAGCATCGGCGCTGCTACGGATGTTGCAATCGCCGGAGAACCTCCGCGGCTCCCTGGCCAATCCCTTGGAACCGATGTGCGCGTGATCGAACCGGATTACTTCCGCACTATGGACATTCCGTTGCTGCGTGGGCGCATGTTCGATGGCCGCGAATTCGCTCAGCAATCCAACGTCGTGATTATCAACAAGACTTTCGCCGACAAGTATTTTGGCGGGAAAAATCCGCTCGGCCAAAAGATTATTGTTGATATGAAGGACACAAACCTGCCGGACGAGATCATCGGAATTGTCGGCGACGTTCACCAATCGAGTCTCGCCGCCGCTCCGGATCCAGTCAGCTATTGGCCCTATCCGGAATTGCCCTATTCCGTTATGACCGTCGTGGTCCGCACGGCGACTCCGCCGCTATCCATGGTTCCGGCCATTCGCGAATCCCTGCGGCAAATTGATAAAGACCAGCCTATGGCCAAAATCGCCACGATGGACCGGTTGGTGTCCGATTCCGTGGCCAGCTCGCGATTCACCATGCTTCTGCTTTCCGCATTCGCCGGGTTCGCGCTTGTCCTCGCCTGCATCGGAATTTATGGCGTGATGGCCTATTCCGTTGCGCAGAGGACGCACGAAATCGGGATCCGTCTGGCGCTGGGGGCGCAACGCCGGGATGTTTTGCGCCTTGTCCTCGCTCAGGGCGCGCGGCTCGCATTGATCGGAGTTGGCATTGGGGTTGCCGCCGCTATGATCTTGACAAGGCTGATGACCACGCTCCTTTATCGCGTCAGCGCCAGCGATCCGATGACCTTTGCCGCGGTTGCGATTCTGCTGACCTTCATCGCCCCCCTTGCCTGCTATATTCCGGCGCGCCACGCCATGAAGGTCGATCCCATGGTGGCCTTAAGGTACGAATAGCCCACTCCAGGTTCACCCTCGGTCAGGGTGGGCTACCTACTATGCCAAGCTGGGGCGGCGACGTACCGCTGCGGAGCGCTGGTTAAACCGGTAGCTGACAGCAGACTACTGACCATTGGTTTTGACCGGCAGGCCGGTGATGCGAATACCGGTGGCGTGCGCCTTGTAGCGGATGTTGATGCCGATGAGCAGAGCAGTAATCTGCTCCAGGATGCGCGAATTTTCCAGCTTCCCGCCATCCACGGAGCGAACGCCAGGAATCTTTTCCGCCAGCTCGGCAGCCAGTTGGCGGGCGTGTTTATCGTCGCTGCACACGATCACGTCGGATTCAATGGGCGCATCGCTGTTGGAAGCGTCGGCGGAGATGTTGTGAAAGGCGGCGGCCACCGTGATTCCATCGGGCAGCAGTTCGGCAGCCTGCTCCGCGCACGAGCCCTGCCACACGCCCAGGGTGCGGCTGGGGCGTCCGCCCACCGCAGTCGCCAGGGCCACGGTGGCGTCAACCAGGACGGAGCCCGGCCGCATGTGCCGCGCCAGGTTTTTGAGCAGCAGGGCGTGGCCTTCAAAGGGGACGGTGAGCACCAGCAGATCGGTGGCCTCGCAGGCGGCGGTGTTCTCCATGCCTTCCACCTTGGCGCCGGCTCCCACGCGGGCGGCAATTTCGGCGGCCACCCTCTGAGCGCGCGTCCTGTCCCGCGAGCCGATAATGACGGCTTCGCCGGCCCGCGCCCAGCGCAGCGCCAGCCCCATTCCCGCCGGCCCCGTTCCTCCCAGCACTCCAATCTTGCGGCTCATGCCGAGGCGACCTGCGCCGGCTCCACGGATGAGGCTGCTTGCGGCACGATCTTCGTGTAGGTGGTGTTGCGCTCCGCCGGAACTCTTCCGATCTGGCGAATAAGCTCCTGGAACTCCTGCGGGCTGGTGTACTGCCCGGCGGTGGCGCCGGCTTCACGGGAAATGTTTTCCTCCATCAAGGTGCCGCCGTAATCGTTGGCCCCGGCCTGCAGGCAGAGCTGCGACAGGCCGCGGTTCAGTTTCACCCAGGAGACCTGCACGTTGTGAATTGAGCCGGCCAGCAGGAGGCGCGCCAGAGCGTGAATCTTCAGGTGCTCGGCCAGGCTGGGGCCGGGCCGGGCAATGCCTTGCTGGTAAAGCAGGGTGTTGTAGTGCACGAACCCGAGGGGCACAAACTCGGTGAAGCCGCCGGTCTCACCCTGAATTTCGCGGAACATCAGGAGCTGGTTGACCCAGTGCTCCGCAGTCTCCACATGGCCGTACATGAGAGTGGAGGTGCTGCGAATGCCGCAGCGGTGGGCGGTGGTGATGACCTCGCGCCATTGCCGGGTGGAAAGCTTGTTGCGGGAGAGGACAAAACGCACGTCGTCATCCAGGATTTCCGCCGCCGTGCCGGGCAGCGTGTCCAGGCCGGAATCGCGCAACATCGTCAGGTAATCGGCCAGCGGCATGCCGGTGAGCTCCACCCCGTGGACGATCTCCATGGGCGAAAAGGCGTGGATGTGGATGCGGGGAACAGCGCGCTTCACCGCCAGCAGGATGTCGCGATAATAGAACGGGGACAGACCGTGCGGCAGTCCGCCCTGAATGCATACTTCCGTGGCGCCCAGCGTCCAGGCTTCCGCGGCTTTGGCCGCCACCTGGTCCAGGCTCAGGAAGTAGGCGTCGGCCTCGCGCGGGCCGCGGCTGAAGGCGCAGAACTTGCAGCCCACGAAGCAGACGTTGGTGAAATTGATGTTGCGGTTCACCACGTAGGTGACCGCGTCGCCCACCAGCGCGCGGCGCAGGTCATCGGCGGCCAGCAGGAGTCCCAGCAGGTCGTCGCCTTCGGCGTGGGCCAGCAGCAGGCACTGCTGGCGGCTGAGCACGCCGCCATCGCGCGCCTGGAGCACGCGTTCCAGGGCCTGGTGAACGGCAGGCGACAGCCGAGGCGAGACCTCCGCCCACTCCTGTTCGCGGAAATGCTCCAGCTCGAATGTGGTCAGACTTCGCGACATCTAGCTCCTCTAGCGA
>DASVBI010000624.1:0-4955 GCA_036375915.1 Terriglobales bacterium
GGTAGGCGTGGTGCTGAGCACGATCAGTTCACCCAGCGAGCGCTGGGGCATGTCTTTCACTTGAATGGTCGGACCCTTTTTCCGCCACTCGTACGCGTGATGCTCCAGGCTAGGAGGGTTTTTCTGTGTGTCCTCCACCACCGTGGCGCGGAAGGAGAGCGAATCCACAGGATCCTTCATCTCGTCTTCGTAGGTGCGCACCACCCGGAAGTAGTCCCCAACCTTTACCCCCTGGTTGGAGCCCACGGTCAGATAGACCTTTGAGCCGGTCGCCAGTTCACCGTCAAAATCCTTAGCCATGGCGATTCGTCCCCTGGTCTTACCGCTGGGTGGAGCAAAAACGTCGAAGCGCAAGGGCTGACGATAGGTGATTTTCTGGTGGGCTATCTGGGGTATAGCCAAATCCCCGGGAACAACCGACTCACAGGCAAAGTCCAGCTCCGCAATCGCCATTCCCTGCCGCGTGTCCACCACATGACCCTGCGCCAGTTCGGCATAGGGCTGCCCGGTGGCCCCTATCAGCTTGCGCTGGCCGCTGAAGTATTCGTATTCGTTGGGGTCGTGCAGCGCGCGCACAAATGAGAGCTGGTCGCCATCCTTGTACTGGCCCCCGTTCAGGTACACCACCTCCCCGGACACAAACTTGGTTTCATGGGGACTGCTCAAGCCGCCGGCGACGAAGCTGGAATCCGGCACCGCCTGCTGGGTCACGAAGCCGGCGCAATTCAGGTCGGCGTAAGTAGGCACCACCATCCGTTCCACGGGGTGTAGAACTGGCGTCACCGTAGCCACTTCTTGAATGGACGACGCGTTTTCATGGCTGACGTCTAGGGCCTGCTGTCCCACTGCCATGCTCGTCAGCAGCGCCAGGGTTAGCGCCACGCTGATTTTCCTCATATTTCCTCCCCCTCACCGCTCCTGGTCCGGCCAGCCGGCAAAAAAGCCATCCCGGACGCACCCCAGCCTCGGACACACAAGTAGCAGCTCAGTTTCGGACGGTACCAAGGGGGGTAGGAGGGGTCAAGGTTACGCTGGTGTTATGAATGGTACGTAACCCTTTAGCCCCTGCATCGGGCCTCCCACTGCCGCAATTCTGTTGCATATCACCTGCTTCCGCCTGTAATATCGCGCCCGAATCCGCTTCCATGATTGCGGCGCAATCCACTTACGTGCCCCGGCTTCTGCCGCTGCGCATGCCCCGGCTTTGTGTGGCCATTGCCAGCTCCGACGCCGAAGAGATGATGACCAAAGCCGAATCCTTGGCTCGAGATAACCCCTTGCTGGAATTGAGGTTAGATTACCTCCCCGAGCCTGCCGCCGCCTTCCCCAAAATTAAGCGCCTGCTGGAATCGCAACCCGGAACCATTCTTATCGCCACCTGCCGCCGCACCCCCAATGGGGGTAAATTTCGCGGTTCGGTAGAACGTCAGTTGACGGTCCTGACCAAGGCGGCGGCCAGCGGTTGCCAGATCGTGGATTTGGAACTGCAGAGCGCCCTAGCCGCCCGCCGTGCCGACCTGCAACGCTTGCGCAGCCGGGCCGCCTTTTTGCTTTCCTTCCATGATTTTCGGGGTACCCGCAGGCTGGACGAGACCTTCCAGAAAATGGCGGCGGTGCCGGCGGAATTTTATAAGTTGGTAACCACCGCAACCAGCCTCTATGACAATGTAGTTATGATGAAGTTCTTGGAGCAGAAGAGCCAGCGGTACTCCGTCGTGGGTCTGTGCATGGGGGAACAGGGCATCATCAGCCGAGTGCTGGGAGTGCGGGCCGGCAGCATTTTCACCTTCGCCGCTGCTGGTCCGGGCGAAGAGACTGCTCCCGGCCAAATCTCCGCCCGCGCTTTGCGCGACACCTACCGCATCGAGCAGGTGGATGCCGCCACCCGGGTGTACGGCGTGGCCGGCGACCCGGTGGCGCACTCGCTCTCGCCTCTGGCCATTAACACGGCCTTTCGGCGGGAAAACGTGAACGCCGTCTATCTGGCGCTGCATGCCAAAACGCTGGAGGATCTGCTGGCTTGCGTGCGCGAAATCCCGCTTCACGGGCTCAGCATCACCATGCCCTACAAGGAAAGCATCGTGAAGCACCTGGATAATTCTGACACCCACACCACGCGGGTGGGTGCCTGCAATACCGTGGTGCGCGGCCCCGATGGCAAGCTCTACGGATTCAACACCGACGTGGCTGGCGTGCTGCGGCCCCTGGAGCAGCGCCTGCCGCTGGAAAACGCTAAGGTGCTGGTGCTGGGGGCGGGCGGCGCCGCGCGGGCCGCGGTTTTTGGCCTCAAGGAACACGGCGCCGAGGTGTACATCCTTAACCGCACCCCGGTCCCGGCGCAGAAACTGGCCCGCCAGGCACATGCCCGGCTGGCCCGCCGCCCCGACCTCAAGAAAATGGCCTTCGACGTTATTATCAATGCCACCCCCCTGGGCATGGACAGCTCCAAGGAAACGCCCCTCGGCGAAGGCGAAATCAACAGCCGCTATTTGCTGGAAATGGTGTATTCGCCGGCTGAAACCCGTTTGGTGAAAATGGCGCGCGCCAAGGGCGTGCAGATCATCCCCGGAGCCGAGATGTTCGTGCATCAGGCCGCCCGCCAGTTTGAGATATGGACGGGGAAACCCGCGCCCATCGCGGAAATGCATCGGGTCGTTGAACGAGGTATTCAGGAGGCGGAAGCCGCCCGCGAGGACAAGACGAAGAAGAAATCGTAGCCCCCTAAGCAATCCAAGTTCCGTGTTTTTCCTGTCCACAGAAAATCCCTTTCCCAGGCTTTTTACTTAAGGACGGAGTCCTTTCAAGGAGGCAGGGCAGGCTATGATTTTTGGAAGGTCGTGTTTTGGCGGTCTAGCCCTGATTTTCCGATTCCGGCACAGTGCCGGGCGCTAGACCTTACTAAATTTCTGCAAAGTGTGGTCTGACCGGCACAGAAGGTAGTTGCCATTTGGTAATGAAACGTTCTAAGATGAACCTTGGATGCGGTAAGCATCCAGTCTCGTCGTAGTACCTGGCGCGGTTTTTCCCAGATTCGATCGCTCGGTTTCCAAACTTTGCCTAGCCAGAGTCTGTATTCTGCTTTGGCGCGCTGCCTGGAGATGCTGATATGGCCTGGTACGCATATTGTCTTACGGAACAACAGTCCCACAATGGCGCCCGTTCGCGGCGCCCTTATATTTTGGACGGCCTGAGCGGAGTGGATTCAGCCCCGGTACTCAGCTACCCTAGCGGGGAATTCGCCGTCGTGGTCAGCGAATACAATCACGAGGGCGAACTGGATAAGAAGTCCATACTGGAGCATGCGCGGGTGGTCAGCGCCTGCTTCCGCACCATGACGGTGCTGCCGTTCCGTTTCGGAACTGTATTCGAAACCGATGACGCTCTGCGCCAGGCGGTGCGCTCCAACCGCCGCACCTTTGGCGAGACGGTGCAGCGGCTGCGCGGCAAGGCGGAGATGCACCTTAAAGTCGTGATTCACGACGGCTCCCTGCGCGAGGTCATGACCAATATCGAATTGCCGGCCACGGTGGGCGGCGACTACCTTTCCAAGCTGCATGTCCAGGCTTCCCGCGAGCGCGAGCGCCAGACCAAGGCCCGCGCCCTTTCCGTCCAGGTCCACCGCCTCTTCAATCCTCTGGATGAAGAAGTTACCTGCAAAAAAGTTGATGCTGACGGCATGCTGATTGATATTGCCCACCTTATCGAGCACAAGTCGGTGGATAAGTATCAGAACCGCTATACCATGGCTGCCAAGCAGCTTAAAAACTGTGAGATTCTAATCAGCGGGCCCTGGCCCCCTTATCACTTCCTGCCCGGAAAATTGCGTACCGTGGCGGGCAATAGCTAACGCCAGGCGCACTGGATGCATCCAAGCCGGCAGCAACGCCGCCGTCGTGCTCAACCCTGGTCATGGTTTCGACTGCAGCCAAAATCCTGATCGTAGATGATGAACCTGGCGTCTTACTCACCAGCCGCGCCATCCTTCAGCAGGAAGGCTACGATGTGGAGTCTGCCGCCAATGGCTCCGAGGCCGTGGAGGCCATTCGCCAGCGCCATTACGATCTGGTTCTGACCGACCTCAAGATGCCGGGCATAGATGGTTTAGGCGTCCTGGCTGAGGTCCGGAAACGTTCCCCCCTCACCGTTACCGTCATGATGACCGGCTACGGCTCGGTCGGCTCCGCTCTCGATGCCGTTCAACTGGGTGCTTACGAGTACCTCCTCAAACCCATCGAGGTAGAGGATCTTAAACAGGCGGTACGTCGTTCGCTGGAGCGCAAGCGCCTCTCCGAAATTGACAGCCTGTACCGCATCAGCTGGACCGTCACCCAGTCCCAGGATCCGGCCACCATGGCGGCTGAGGTATCGGACGCAGTCCGCGGCGTCCTGGGCCTCCATTATGCCTGCCTGTTGACC
This sequence comes from Terriglobales bacterium, assembly GCA_036375915.1. Taxonomy (GTDB): domain Bacteria; phylum Acidobacteriota; class Terriglobia; order Terriglobales; family Acidobacteriaceae; genus JAICWP01. The sequence continues at coordinate 4,417 of DASVBI010000624.1, forward strand.
TGCGAAGACGGCCATTGGCGGGGCAACGGCTCGCCCGCCCTCAGTCAGGCGCTCGATTCCCTGTCCTTGCGGCGGGCGCTGCGCCGCGGCCTCATCGTCACCGATCAGGACCATGAAGAGGCTGCCGCGGCCTGGGCCCGGGATCACCAGGTTCGCTCTTTCGGCTTGGTTCCGGGAATTGTCGGGAGCCAGCTGGTGTGCGTGCTCTGTGCTCACAATGGCCAGAAGCCCTACGAGTTCCACGCCTCCGCCGTTCGGTTTTTGCAGGGACTGGTCAGTCAGACCGCTCTGGCGCTGCAGAATGCGGCCCTTATTCGCGAACTCAAGGGCAACAATGAAGAGCTGGCCGCCGCTAACCGTAAATTGCAGGAACTGGACAAGCTGAAATCCAATTTTTTGAGCGTGGCCACGCACGAACTGCGCACTCCCCTGAGCGTAATCCTGGGCTATAACGCCATGCTTGAGGAAAGCCTGCAGGATCGTCTTGATGAGAGCGAGCGCCAGACCCTGACCGAATCCATCGCCGCCTGCAAGCGGCT
>DASVBI010000735.1:0-4230 GCA_036375915.1 Terriglobales bacterium
GTAGACGATCCCCTCCTGTTCCTTGATTGCTCTTGGGCAATTAGGGCGCTGAAAGGGACCACGGAAGGTTCGGTTTCAGAAGGTGGCGTCGGCGACCACGGCGCACCGCGTCCACTGCGGCCAATGGAGCAGCTGGCGATATACTTAAAATCAGCAAGTTACGGGTTATCACTGCAGCATATCGCCCTTGTTGGGGTTGTAGTAGAAATTGAAACGCAGGGCCAGGTAGGGCCAGTGGAATTCGTGCGGCAGCGGGTCGAAGGGATTGGAAGCGGTAATGCCGCCCCAGGCCGCGCGGTCCAGCGAAACGTCGCCGGAAGGGCCCACCAGCTGCATGCCCGCCACGCTGCCGTTGGGCATAATGGCGAACTCAATGGATACCTTGCCCTTCTTCAGCAGCGGCGGACGCGCTACTTCCGGAATCAGGTTGTACCAGTTGATGCGCACCACGTGCACCACCCGGCTCAGGTAGGGTCCGAAATCCACCCCCTGGGTATCGCTCAGGACATCCACGTTGCTGGCGATACCGCCGTGCGGGCCCGTGCCCATTCCGAACTCGCCGCCCGCGCCCCCGCCAAAGCTGCCCCGAGTGGCCGCCGATTCCCGCGCCGCCTGCTGGATCGCTTCGCCGGCTGAGCGCGGCTGCTGGAACGGATTGGGCCCGCTCTTGCGCGCCTGCTGCGCCGGCAACTGAACCTGAGATTGCTGCGGGTTGGTCAGCGCCGGGGCTCCGCCCCCGGCCGGCGAAGGAGAAGGCTGCGCCTGCGCCATCTGCTGCGACTGTGGCGGAATGCCCGGGCTCGGCTGCGCCATCGGAGCCGGCGCTCCCGGCGCACCCGGCCGCCTCATGTCGCGCAGCTCCTGCAGCGTTTTCTTATCAATCGTGGGATGGCGCGATTGCGCGATCCGGTTCTTGTCGGAAAGAACGTTGGTATTGGGCTTGGGGACGGCCTTCTCCAAGTCGGGTGGCATTTCCAGGAAGGTCACCTGGCGGCTGCGCATCAGGTCGGCCGCCGAAATCAGCGCTACTCCCTTCTTGTAACCCGGCAAGTACCTGGGCCCCACGATGATCAGCAGCACCACCGCCAGGTGTGCCACCAGTGACATCCAGAAGGCTTCCCGCAGGCGCGAGCGCGAGAGGTCGTCTTTTAGCTGGCTCACCATCACGTGGGTAAAGTCAATGTCCACGCGAATGGGCTTGCGCGGGCCCGCCGGCGCCACTCCCTTCACCGCCGGGCGCGCATATTCCACCTTGGAAGCTTCCGGCTCGTCGGGCAGGAAAACCTTGGGCGCATCAATCACCGAGGACCAGTGCGGCGCCTGCAGAATCTTTTCCGAAGCCAGGTAGGGATCCAACGGCTTCGAGGTCAGCTGCAGCGGCGGCAGCTTTTCCGGGCGAATGCTGTCGCGCAGGTTCTGCCACAGTGAGCTGAACCAGGGATGGCTCATGCGGTCGGCAATGAGCTCGCCCACTTCCACCGGCTGCGACTCCAACTCCAGCGGCGCCAGCGTCTCCGGTGTAATCACGTTGCCCAGGTTCATGAAGATGGTGCGGTACCAGGGCATGGTCAGCATGTCCCCGGGCAGCATGCCCAGGTTCACGGGGTGGGAAGTCAGTTCCAGCGGTGGCAGTTTTTCGGGAGCAATGCGGTCGCGCAGGCTGGAGACTAGCGTCCGCCACCACGCCCGGTTCAGAGTGGGCGGCGGCAGAAAATTGGGTTCGTAGCCGGAGAGGCCTTCTTCGAGCGTGCTCCCGCCCGCCAGCGAGTACTCGGTACCGGCTTCCTCAGGCGGGATTTCCGTTCTCGGCGTCACACTAGTGGTTTCGATGCACCCACACCAGAGGCTTGCCAGCTAGGAGGGCGGGGCCAGAGTATCGCATTTGCTAGTGCAATTGTAGCCGTTTATTGGCCGGTGTGGTGGTCAGTCTCGCGATTTTCCCGCTCTGGCGGGGCCCGGCCAGCTATATGATACGGCCTTGTTCTTTCAATGGGTTACAACCCGCCTGCGCGGCAATTTCGCGAATGCGCAACAGCTTGGCATGGTCGCTCAGGCCGCTCCCAAGTATCTGCTCGATTTCGCCCATCCACCGGCGCACCGCCGCATGCACCCCGCTCGCCAGTTCACCCGCGATCAGGTCAATGAATTCTCTTTCCGCGCTTAGTGTGGGGGATGTCATAGTTTGATAACAACGCAGCTCGGAACCTCTGCTGCACCCATCCATAGAAACACGTTCTGGCACACAACAATGTAAAAAGTAGGTTAAATGGGGTAAAGAACTGTAAATTTCGAATTACATTTCTTTACCTTTGGGGAGTTGTGAGAGGGCTCGAGAATTTTGCGTTTCCCCCATTTTTGCTTAAAATCGCCTGCAAAAGTGGGCCGGCTTTGACGGTTTTTGCGCCTGTTTCAGGGAAGAAATGGTGGTTCCTACCCCGGGGAAGCAGTGCCGCATTCCGCAAAAGTCATGTTTCGGGCGGCACTGGCGACGCGCTCCTTCCACTCGCGGAATAATTCCAGATAGTTCTTTGTAATGTACTGCTTAGGGTCTATTCCCAGGCGCTCGGCGGTGCTGTCAATCCATTCCGGCGGCCCTTCAATCTCCGCCATGGTGCCGATGGGCGTCTGGTCCACCACCAAGTGCCCTTCCGCATCCCCCCATTCGGCGCGAAATTTCTCATAACAAAAGGCTTCGTGATATCCCAGGGCCAGCAGCATGGCGCGCATGCTCTCCCCGTTCGACACCACGGTTTCGGTTTCGACCCTGGTCTTGTGTATTCCTTTGCGGCCACGGGCTTTGTGGGTGAGAGTCCAGGTGGAGCCATAGCGACGCAGGCGAAGCAGTTGCCCGCTTTTGCGCAATGCGCCCTTGGCAGTGTCGAAGAGGGTGTTGATTTCGTGCGTGCTGGGTGTTTGCAGATGAAATCCCAGAATGCGCAAACTCTCTTCCAGGGCGGCAACGTCGGCAACCACGAACTTGATTTCGACTTCGTCGGGCATAACTCTGATTACACCACAGAGGCACGGAGACACGGAGGAAACCCGTTGTCTGGAATAGCGGTTACAGGGGCGCAGCGCAATTGCTGCCGCGGGCGCAAGTGTCTACAATCCAGGCGGCTAGCTAACCCTCAACTTGCTGACCCGAGGAGGAAAGGATGAGAAAGCTTCTGATGGGACTGTGTATCTGCGCCGCCGGTTTGCCGTTGCTGGGGCAGGGGGCTCCGCCGCAGGGCGGTGCGAACCAGCCCTACACCGTAGAGTACTACTACAAAGTGCAATGGGGGCATCAGCAGGAGTTCCTGACCCTGTTTCTCCTGAATCATTATCCGCTGCTGAAAAAGGAAGTAGAGAGCGGGCGCATGCTGGCGGTGAAAATTGAGACCCCGGCGAATCACATGACCGAAGACGCGCGCTGGGATTACCGGGTGACCATCCGATTCAAGAACTCGACCGTGGCGACGACCTCAGACCCGCAGGAGGAATCACTCATTAAGCAATTGTGGCCGGACCAGGAGACTTACAAACGCGAAGAGCAGCGGCGGTTCGAAATCCTGCAGGCCCACTGGGATCTTCCAATCACGGATATAACGCCGGTCAAAAAGTAGCGGAGGCGATCTTGATGAGCAGAATATTGGCGGCGGTCGCGGTGGGACTATTGCTGTGCTGCTGGGCATTTGGCCAGACGACGGCGACGACTCAAAAATGCGAGCGGCTAGCCAAGCTTGCGCTACCCAGAGTGAAGATCACATCGGCGAAGATGGTGGCGGGGGGTGGGTTTACAGCGCCAAAGAACCTGTCACCGTGGCTACGGGGGGAGGCTGGGTTTTTTAAGAAAGTGCCCCCGTTCTGCCGGGTGACGGCGGTGGCCAGGCCGAGCGCGGATTCCGACATCAAGATTGAAGTGTGGATGCCGGTGAGGGGCTGGAACGGCAGGTTTCAAGGCCAGGGAAACGGGGGGTTCGCGGGAGAAATTGATTATCACCTGATGGGGATAGCCGTCCGCGATGGTTACGCCAGCGCGGGCACGGACACGGGACATGCGGCCTCGGGAACGGATGCGAGGTGGGCCCTGGGGCACCCGGAGAAAGTCGCCGATTTCGGCTATCGCGCGATTCACCAGATGACGCGGGTGGGCAAGGCCATGGCGCAGGCGTTCTATGGCCGGCGGCCGCAACATTCGTATTTTGCCAGCTGCTCCAATGGCGGACGGCAGGCGTTGATGGAGGCACA
>DASVBI010000709.1:0-11641 GCA_036375915.1 Terriglobales bacterium
TGGAACGTGCTGCGGGGCGAGATGTCGCTGGTGGGACCACGGCCGCCCCTGGACTACGAGTTCGAGCGCTACGCCTGCTGGCAGCGCCGGCGCGTTCTGGAGGCCAAGCCAGGCATTACCGGCCTTTGGCAGGTACAGGGGCGCAGCAGGACGAGCTTTGACGAAATGGTGCGCCTGGACCTGCGCTATGCCCGGCGCCGGTCTCTGTGGCTGGACCTGAAAATTCTTTCGCAGACGCCGGGAGTGATGCTGTCCGGCAAGGGCGCCTATTGATATGGCAGCGCTTGCGGCAATCCACCGACCAGAGCCGGCAACCCAGGCAGGGGCGCGGAGCACGATTCACGTCGGCATGATTGGATACGGCTATTGGGGAACCAACATCTTGCGCAATCTGCGGAGCCTGCCTGGCGCGTGCGTGGACGTGCTCTGCGACATCAACCCGGAATCGCTGCAACGGGCGGGCCGAACTTACCCGGGGTTGCGGCTGACCAAGGATTCGGCGGAGATTCTGGGCGCCTCCGAAATTGACGCGGTCGCCATTATCACCCCGGTATGGACGCATTTCGAACTGGCCAAAGCTGCTCTGCGAAACGGCAAGCACGTTTTCGTGGAAAAACCTCTCACCACCAACTCCCATCAGGCGGAGCAGTTGATCGAAATGGCGGACCGCCGGGGGTTGACGCTTATGGTGGACCACACCTTCCTGTTCACCGGGGCGGTGAGAAAAATCCGCCAGCTCATCCATAGCGGAACGCTAGGAGCCATCTACTACTACGATTCCATGCGGATCAACCTGGGCATGTTCCAACATGATGTAAACGTGGTGTGGGACCTGGCGACGCACGATCTGTCCATAATGGATTACCTGGTGCGTTACAAGCCGGAGGCGGTCAGCGCCACCGGTCAAAGCCACGTCGGCGAATTGGAGGACGTGGCCTTCATTACCATTTATTTCCCAAACAAAATGATTGCGCACATCAATGTGAACTGGCTTTCACCAGTTAAGGTGCGGAGCACACTGATCGGCGGGGAGCGCAAGATGGTGGTGTGGAACGACCTCGACGCCGATGAAAAGATCAAGGTTTACGACAAAGGGGTGAGCGTCTGCAAACGGCAGCAGGTTTACGAGCTGCTGCTCAGCTACCGGTCGGGAGATATCTGGGTACCGCACATCTCTGGCGTGGAGGCCCTGCAAAACGAACTGGACTACTTCCTGGATTGCGTGGCTCACAACAAGAAGCCGCTCAACGACGGCCAGGCGGGGCTGCGCGTTGTGAAACTTCTGGAAGCGGCCTCGCGGTCGCTGACCAAAGGCGGGGAACTGATTTACCTGTGAAGGAATATTGCTGCATTGCGGCGGGCGTAAAACTGGGGCGGGGGGTGCGCCTGGCCAGATTCATCAATCTCTATGGCTGTGAAATTGGCGATGCGACCAAGATCGGCGCGTTCGTGGAGATCCAGAAGAACGCACGGATAGGCAGTCTCTGCAAAATTTCCAGCCACAGCTTTATCTGTGAGGGCGTCACGATCGAAGACAACGTGTTCATCGGCCACGGTGTTGTCTTTATCAACGACACTTACCCGCGGGCCACGACCGGCGGAAGCCTGCAGACCGAGCGGGACTGGGCGGTGGAGCCGACCTGCGTGCACACAGGGGCGTCCATCGGCTCGGGAGCCACCATCCTGGCCAACGTGACCATCGGCGAGAACGCGATGGTGGGCGCCGGCAGCGTGGTTACGAAAGATGTTCCTGCCAATTCCATTGTGGCGGGAAATCCGGCACGAGTTCTGCGCTATTTTGCCGAAGCGCAAAGGTGCGAACATGAAACCTCATTCTCCAGTTCCATTTCTCGATCTGGCCAGCCCGCACCGCGAACTGCACGATGAGATCCTGGCGGTAGTCGGCCAGGCATTGGGCACGGCCGTGTTCACCAACGGGCCGATGCTGCTGCAGTTCGAGAGCGCATTCGCCGAGTTTTGCGGAACCCGGCACTGCGTTGGGGTAAGCAGTGGAACCGATGCCCTGCGTTTCGCCCTGCTGGCGGCCGGCATTGGCCGGGACAATGCTGTGCTCACGGTGCCCAACTCGTTCGTCGCTACCGCCGAAGCCATATCGCAGACCGGCGCGGTTCCTGAATTTGTGGATGTTGACCCGCGCACCTGCAATATGGATGTGGCGCAACTGCACGACTACATTGAAACGCGCTGCCAGCGGGATGGCCAGGGCAACTTGATCAGCAGCCGAAGCGGGCGGCGCGTGGCTGCCATCGTGCCCGTTCACCTGTATGGCCAGCCCGCTGACATGGACCCGATTTTGGAGCTGGCCCGCCGCCAGGGCCTGATGGTGATTGAGGATGCCTGCCAGGCGCACGGGGCGGAGTATCTCTCGCGAGCCGCCAAGCGATGGCTCCCGGCCGGGTGTATGGGCCGGGCTGCCGCTTTCAGCTTCTACCCGGGAAAGAATCTGGGAGCGTGCGGTGAGGCCGGCGCGGTCACCACGAATGACGACGCCATTGCGCGTCAGGTGCGCCTGCTGCGCGATCACGGCCAGGCGCGCAAGTACGAGCACGCCATCGAGGGCTATAACGGCCGCATGGACGCCATTCAAGCGGGCATTTTGCTGATCAAGTTGCGCCGCCTGCAAGGGTGGAACCAGCAACGCCGCGCCGCCGCCGCCCAGTACCGCGAACTCCTTGCCGGTTGCCCAGGCGTGGCGCTGCTCTACGAGCCGGAATATGCCCGCTCGAATTATCACCTGTTTGTGATTCGCGTACCGGACAGGGACGTTTTCCTCGACCGCCTTAGCCAAGCCGGCATTGGCGCCGCGGTCCATTATCCGATGCCCATCCATTGCCAGGCTGCGTTTCGGCGCCTGGGGTACAAAATCGGTGATTTCCCTGTTACAGAGCGCCTGGCGGCGGAAGTACTCTCGCTTCCCATGTACCCACAGCTGGAAAAGATTCAGCAAGGGCGCGTCGTAGAAGAAGTCCACGATTTGCTTGCTGCTCAAAAGAGGCCGGCCGCAGCCCACCCCCAGTTGCATCAGCAGCTCGCTCCCGTCGAGCAACAAACTTCGTGATGTCCCGTCCCGAACTCTCGATCATCATTGTCAACTGGAACTCCACGGAGTATTTGCGCGCCTGCCTGACCAGCATCTTCTCAGCCCAAGGTGACGTCAATCTTGAGGTCCTGGTGGTGGATAACGGCTCTTACGACAGTTGCGGAGAGATGTTGCGACAGCACTTTCCGCAGGCGCGCTTCCTGCAGTCGCCAAAGAATCTAGGTTTTGCCGGGGCCAGTAATCTCGCCTTTGCTTTCTCCGCGGGGCGGAATCTGCTTTTCCTTAACCCCGATACCGAAGTGGTGGGTGAGGGATTGCAGCGCATGCTGGACGTGCTGGCGGGCACCACCGATGCCGGCATTGTCGGTCCGCGGCTTGTTGCATCCGACTATCGCACGCAGTGGAACTGCATGCGCCGTGTGCCCACGATTCTGAACCAACTGCTGGACGCCTCCTTTACCCGCGGCATGTTTCCGAGTTGGTGGGGCTTGGATGTGGTGCGGCGCGAGTCGCAGGAACCGCTTGCCGCCGAGGTGGTGCCGGGCACGTGCCTGATGGTGCGGCGCAATGTGTTCCTCGAAAGCGGACGCTTCAACCCAGCCTACTTCATGTATGCCGAGGACGTTGACCTGTGCTGCCGGGCGCGGAATCTGGGGTGGAAAAGCTATTACCTGCACGACGCGGTCGTGATCCACCACGGGGCGCGCAGTTCCCGCCTGCAGAGTGATGACGCCTTTTCCGCGGTGCTGATGCGCGAGTCCGTGTGGAAGTTCCTGAGGGCCAGCCGCGGGCGCGCCTACTGTGCCGTCTATGGCGCGACCACCGCGCTGGCCGCAGCTTGCCGGCTGCTGGCTTGTGGCGGGCTGTGGCTTACCGGCAGCCACGAACGACGTCTGCTATGGCGGACGGCCGCCAGGAAATGGACGAGAGTGCTGCGCTGGAGCCTGGGTCTGGAAGGATGGACGCGAACCCTGGGCGCCTCACATCCGCCGGTAGACCTGGCGTTCAAAGTCCACTCTGAGATAGCAACAGAGGAGAAGCTCCGGGCCTGACGGCCCCACACATTTACCGGCGGCCGCCAAACTCCATGAATCCAAACTCCACTCTTGCAGGCACACGGGACGGTCCTCCGCCGTTTCTGTTCCGTTGCTTCAAAGCTCTGAAGCGCCACCACGTCCGCGGCGCGCATCGCATGCTGCTGGTATGGCAGCGCATGCAGGGCGACTGCCTGGTGGTTTATCCTCTCTCCCCCACGGTCAACGTTGCTGTCCCCATCAACCGCATGGAGAATGCCTGGGAACTGCAGGACATTCTCGCTTACGAGCGGGACCTGATTCGAACCTGCTGCGCCGCCTTAGCTCCTTTCAGCGGCGTCACTCTGTTCGACTGCGGCGCCGATATCGGCTTGTTCACCGCGCTTCTGGGTTCACGGTGCGACCGGATCGGACGCGTGCTGGCTTTCGAACCGAACAGCAGGGTGGAGCAGGTGCTGCGTCACAACCTGGCCCAATTCCCCCGCCCTGAGGTGCATATGGCGGCGGTCAGCAATTTCACCGGTCGCGGCAAATTGCTGGCTCCCGCCTATGACCTCGGCGATCATGCCCGTTTTCTGGTGCCGGCCGAGCAAGGCGTTCCCGTCATAACCCTGGACAGCCTGGGTCTGTTTGGCGGTGACGCGCTGCTCAAAATTGATGTGGAAGGCGAAGAGCTGCATGTGCTGGAGGGAGCGCGCGAAACCATACGCCGGGCGCCGCACTGCGTGCTCACCCTGGAGGCGCATCCCCAGGTTTGCCAGCGGACGGGCATCGCTCCCAACGCCTGTCTGGCTTACTTGAGCTCCCTGCGGCGCTTCCGCTTCACCGTTGCCGAAACCGGCAGGCAGGTGGCTCCTGACGATGACATTCTGGATCCGGCGCGCGTTTTCAACCTGGTGGCTGTTTCTCAGTGAGGTAGTTGTGATTCGAGTATTTCTAGCTGCATGTCTGATGCTGGCATCGGCCGCGACCTGCCCAGCCAGGGATATCTACATTGCCCAGAGTGGCGCGGGACGCTCCGACGGCGCGGATTGCGCCAACGCCCTGGCCTACAGCTTCTTTAACGACGCTGCCAACTGGGGCAGCGGCACCGCGCAGATTGGTCCCGGCACCACCGTACATTTGTGCGGGCTCATCACTACCTTCAACGGCTCCAGTTATGACTACCTGACGTTCCGCGGCAGCGGAGCAAGCGGCCAGCCCATTACGCTGAAATGGGAACCCAACGCCAAGCTGAGCGTGCCCACCTGCGGCAGCGGCTCCTGCATATTATTCAGCGGCAGGAGCTACCTGGTATTGGACGGAGGCAGCAACGGCGTGGTGGAGGAAACCGATAACGGCAGCGCTCGCGGCCACCAGGACCGGCATACCGCGCTCTACGGGCGGCCGTGCAATCATTGCGAGTTCAAAAACCTTTCCTTGCGCAACATCTACGTGCACTCGCTCGCCTCGGACGATATCGGGGCCGACGGCCTCACGGTCTCCGGCCCCGGTGTCTCTATGCACGACATGAGCTGCAGCCATGCCAGCGGCTGCTTCACCATTTCAGTGGGCGGCGCGGATGACAGCGTGGAGATGTACAAGCTGGACTCCGACAACACCAACCACTGCATGACGGTTGCCGCCAATGGCGCGGGTTACGCACTGCTCTCAGCGCGCATTCACGACAACAGCTGCCGCGATTTCGCCAACTGGGACACCACCAGCAATGCCTTTCATCATGATGGCATTCACCTCTACGCCCTGGGCGGCGCCAGCTTCCGCGATGTGCAGGTTTACAACAATTTCTTCGGCGGCGATCCGGGGGTGAATGCCACCTCCTTCATCTACGCCACGGGAGCTCTCAGCAATTCGTTCTTTTATAATAACGTGATGCTCACGCCGGCGGACAAATACTTTAACAACGGAGTGTTCTGCGCCGGGGGCGAGCAGATCGCCATCTACAACAATCTGATCCTTGGCGGGACCAGCGCTTCGGGGCTGTGCCTGGCCGCCAGCGGCACCGGCATTGCGGTTAGAAACAACCTTGTGAGCAAATGCTCCGGCCTTATTGCGCTGGCCGCGGGCACAACCTTCGTGGACCGCGGGTTCGACCACAACGTGTACGGTCCGGGGCAGAACTGGAAGAGCGGGAGCGCGTTTTATTACACCTTCGAGCAGTGGAAGGCGGCGTCTGGCGAAGGCGCGCATTCGCTGACCACCGCCGACTTAAAGGTGGATTCCTATGGGCGCCCCCAGCCTGGTTCGCCGGCCATCAATGCGGGAGCCAATCTCTCCTACCATGCCATTGTTCCCTTGAACTTAGACAAGCTGGGAGACCCGCGCTCCGCCTGCAGCGCCTGGGACGCGGGCGCCTACAATCACTTTCCCGGTTCGCTGGCCGCGGCCGATTCGTGGCTGCTGGCGACGGAGCCTTAGGCGGGCTGCGCTTGAGTTCCGATGGCGTCCGCCGCGCGACAACTCACCAGCGCTTCCGCGTTCCGGATACTGAATATCCTTGTAACCACGGCCGTCTCCCTGTTGATGATGCCGTTTGTAGTGCACACATTGGGAGACCGGATGTATGGGCTGTGGGCGCTGGTGGCAACCTTGCTGGGCTATTACGGTCTGCTCGATTTCGGACTGACGCCGGCGGTATGCCAGCACGTTGCGGTAGCCCTGGGGCAAGGCGATCGCGAGGCCTGCAACGGCGTGGTGTCGGCCAGCCTGAGATTTTTTCTGGTGGTTGGGGTTCTGGTCCTGCTCCTGAGTGGGGTGGCAGCGGCTTGCGCGCCTCGGTTCGCCCGGAGCGCAAGCGATGCCGTCCTGTTTGCGCAAATCCTGCTGATTCTCGGCCTGAGCACCGCGCTCAGCTTCCCCTCGCGGGTGTTCACCGGGTTTCTAATCGCCAACCTGCGCTATGACCTGATGGTCGGCGCCGAACTGGTCGCCCTCGCCCTGCGCACCGGCCTGATCCTCTCCGTTCTTCTCCTGGGACACGGCCTGGTGGCGATGGCGTGGGCGACTTTTACCGGCGGGGTAACGGCCATGCTGCTGCAGGCATGGGCTACCCTGCGGAAATACCCCTGGCTGCGCCTGCGACTGAAGGCGCGAGGCGCCGGGCTGACCCGTAGTCTGGCTTCCTACAGCATTTTCTCCTTTGCCGGCCAGGTTTCCGACCGTCTGCGGTTTCAGGCCGACCCGGTGGTCATATCCATGTTCGTGGGGCTGGCCGCAGTCACGCACTACCGCATTGCCAGCACCCTGGCGCAGCAATTCATTGTGCTTACGGTTGCGGTTACCGGCGTATTCGCGCCGCTGTTCAGCCGCCTCTATGGAGCACGCGATCTTGAGAAATTGCGCGCCACCTTCTTTTTCGCCACCAAAGTCTCGATTTGCGTCGCCACTTTCCTCGGCTTCGGCCTGGTCGCCTGGGGCAAGCCGTTCATCCTGCGCTGGATGGGACCGGGGTACCTTGATGCCTACGCGCCCCTGGTTATCCTGACCGTCGCCATCACCTTTGACTTGTGGCAAGCGCCGTCGGTTGACCTGCTCTACGCCATCGCTAAACACCGCGCTTACGCCTGCCTGAACTTTGCAGAGGGTGTTCTGAACCTGGGACTTAGCCTGTGGCTGGTGCGGCGCTACGGCATGGTGGGAGTAGCGCTGGGCACTCTGGGAGCGATGGCGGTGATGCGCCTGGCGGTGCAGCCGCTCTGGACATGCCGGCTGGGCGCGTTCTCTTACCGCGCTTACATGAAAACGGCGGGCTCCGCTCTGGCAGGAACCTTTCTGGCCGGGAGCATGGTGTGGGCGGTTTGCGGCTGGGCAATCGGGCCCGGCTACTGGCGGCTGGCGGGTTCGGCCGGCGCTGCTCTGTGCATGTATGCGCTGGCAGCCATGTTTCTGGTCTTCAGCAGCGCTGAGCGGCGGCGGGTGTGGGCCGCAGTTGTTCCGGCATGGCGAATCTTTCACCCTCAGGCACTGCCCGCCATGACAAGCGCTGCCCGCCAGGCACATTAAGAGGCAAGCATGAAAATCTGCTTCGTTTCGCATTCCTCCCGGCTGGGCGGGGCGGAAATGGTCCTGCTGGAAACTATAGAGGTCCTGCAGGAAAGCGGAGTGGGCTGCTATGCGGTGCTGCCCTCGCGGGGGCCGCTGCTGGCAGAACTGGAAAAGCTGCATGTGCCGGCAATGGTTACGTCGTATGGCTTGTGGGTGTCGCCAGACCGTCTTTCTTTACCGCGCCGGATAAAGGCGTTGCTCGGCATGGCAGCAACGTCCGCGTTAATCGCCTGGCGAGGATGGCGATGGGGGTGCGACATCATCTACAGCAATACGGCGACGGTTTGCGTAGGCGCCTTCGCCGCCGCCCTACTCGGGCTCCCGCACGTCTGGCATGTGCACGAGTTGGTCGGCAAAATGGGGCTCAACTTTATCTTTGGCAACAAACGGTCACATCGCATAATGAACGGGCTTTCCGCCCTGGTCATAGCGTCCTCGCAGACGGTGGCGGGCGAAATCAACAGCTGGTTGCAGGGTGCGCCGGCGCAAGTCGTTTACTGTTCCCTGCATCGCGCCCTCCGGAATGACGGCCGCGTGGCCGGGGGCAATGGCAGGTATCGCTGTTTGATCACCGGCGCCATCACCGAAAACAAACGACAGGAGGACGCGGTGCTGGCCTTGCTGGAACTTCGCCGGCGGCAGGTTGACGCGGAGTTGGTGGTTATCGGCGAAAGCGATGGAGATTACGGTGCACGCCTCCGGCATCTCGTAACACAAAGCCAACTGGAGGATCGGGTCCGCTTCCTGGGCCGGCTGGACGATCCCATGCCGCAACTGCGAGCTGCCGATGTCGCCCTGGTGTGCTCCCGCGCGGAAGGATTCGGGAGAACAACAGCGGAAGCAATGTTGGCGGGCAGACCGGTGGTTGGGGCCGACAACACCGCCACCGCCGAACTGATCCGCGACGGCAGCAATGGCCTGCTCTATCGCACGGCTGATCCGCACGACCTGGCCTGCAAGATTAACTACCTGTACTGCCACCCGGAGATAGCTTCGCGACTTGGGTGGAACGGCCGAAGTTGGGCGAAGCGCGCATTTACCCGCGACCGCTATCGCGATGAAATGCTCCCTATGCTGAACGAACTGCTTCCCGCCTCCGCTTGGCGCCTCGCTTTATGAGCCATCCCTCTATTGCGGTGGCAATGTGCACCTGCAACGGTTCGGGTTACGTCCGCGAGCAGTTGCAGAGCATTGCCCGGCAGACAACCGCGGCCGATGAACTGGTTGTCTGCGACGATGCCTCCACCGACCAGACTGCAGATATGGTTGCAGAGTTTGCCGCGAACGCGCCGATGCGCGTGCGATTGGTGCGCAATCCCATTGCCTTGGGCTGCACCAGGAACTTCGAGCAGGCCATCCGCTTGTGCGGCAGCCAGATTATTGTTCTGGCGGACCAGGATGATATCTGGCGACCCAGCAAGCTCTCCGCCATTGGGCGCGCCTTCACCGATCAGCCGGGCGCGGGATACGTCTTTTCCGATGCCGACATGGTGGACAAAGACGGCGCCGGGCTGGGGTTCAGCCTGTGGGAGACGGTGGGTTTCGAACCTCGGCGCTTTGTCCCGTCGAGCCAGGTGGCAATGCTGCTCAAGCGCAACCTGGTGACGGGCGCGGCCATGGCCTTCCGGGCCTGCCTCCGCGGCATAGCGCTTCCCATTCCGCCCGGGTGGAGTCACGATTACTGGCTCGCCCTGCTGGGGTCGGTCTTCAATTTCGGCGTTCCCATTCCGCAACGACTGTTTCTCTACCGGCGCCACCTCGGACAGCATCTGGGGTGCGGTAAAGATACGCTTCTGCAAAGGATGAGAATATCCATGGCCTCCACGCCTGACTACCACGCCAAAGCCGCGCGTATAGCCGAATTGCAGGAACGCGTGGCGGCCTGCGCCCGCGCCGTAAGCTGTCCGTTCAGCCACCTGCGGCTGGTGGCGGAAAAGGAGCTGCACTTGTCGCGGCGGGCGCTGATCCGGTCGGCCCGCGGAAGCGCCCGCATCGCACCGCTCCTGCGCGAGGCCGCCAGCGGGCGCTATCAGCGGTTCTCTTTCTCCTGGGGCAGCATGATTCGTGACCTGATGGCTACCACGTCCAACAGCGACCCACCGGTCTCCGCGTGTTGAATCAACTTATGCCATCGCCGACCAGCTTGGAGGGAGCACCTGCCAGCTACGTTCATCCGGTTGTGCTGTGCGCTGTGCTGGCGGCAGGCGCCTCGATTCTGTTGCTTCCTCGCAGGCACATTATCGTGCCCCTGCTGGGGGCCGCCCTGTTCATCCCTCTCGATCAGGTCATACTCATCGGCCCGCTCCACTGGACAATGCTGCGCGTCATCGTTCTGCTCGGCTGGATACGCGTGCTGGCCAGGACGCTTGCGCCGCGGCAACCGCTTCTCAGCGGCGGCCTGAACGCCATAGACAAAGCGCTGATGTTGTGGGCGGCGGTGGCAGCGTTCAATATTGTTCTGCTGTGGCACACTCCGGCCGCCTTCATCAACCAGCTGGGCGCGCTCTACAACGTGTTTGGTATTTATTTCCTCCTCCGTATTCTCGTCCGCGACAACCGAGATGCCGGGCGCGCGATGCAGACTCTTACCTGGATTGCCGTGGGGGTGGCTGCCATGATGATGTTGGATCTGGCCAGCGGCGAAAGAATGTATGCCACCCTCCACGGCAGCCGGCCTCATGGAGGCGAAGCGCTTTGGGGACGATTGGGGGCATTGCGGGCCGTAGCCGGGTTCGGCAACCCGGTATCGGCGGGAGTGTTTGGCGCCACCTTAATGCCCCTCAGCCTCGCTCTGTGGTGGAAAGGGAACAGACGGACGGCAGTCGCGGGCTTGTGCGCGGCTAGCCTGATTGTGGCCGCCTCGGTTTCCAGCACCCCGGTGTTGGCCTATCTGGCTGCGATGCTCGGCCTGTTCTTGTGGCCACTGCGCCGGCATTTGCGCCTGCTGCGCTGGAGCGCGGCGATTTCGCTGCTTGGTCTTCAATTGCTGATGAACGCGCCTGTCTGGGCTCTGATTCAGCGCGGGGGCGTGGTGGGCGGCTCCTCCGGCTACCACCGCTATATCCTGGTGGACCGGTTTTTTCAGCATTTCTGGGACTGGTGGCTGCTGGGAGCCCGCCACGCCGGCGAGTGGGGTTACCTCTCCAACGATATTGCCAACCAGTACGTCGGGATTGGGGAGAGCGCCGGGCTTTTGCCTCTGCTTTTATTTATTGCGGCCATCGTGTACGCCTTCAAGTATCTGGGCAGGGCGCGGCAGGCGGCGGAGAATTCCAGTGACCGGCACTTCCTGTGGGCCGTGGGTTGCGCATTGTTTGCCCACGTGGTGGCATTCTTTGGCCTCTCCTATTTTGACCAGTTAATTGTCTCGTGGTACGCGCTGCTGGCCATCATTTCAGCGGTTGCCGTGCCTGTAGCCCATAGGCAGCAGCTTGCCAGACAGGAATTGCACCCGGCGGAAACCATGTGTTCAGAGAGCTTTGCCTCGTGCCGGGTTAACGAA
>DASVBI010000726.1:0-3745 GCA_036375915.1 Terriglobales bacterium
GTCTGGACACCATCCCACTGCCTGGCAGCATTTCGACGCTGCAGATCGAGCGCATGCTATCCGATACCGCCAGCTTGGCTTACAAATGGAATAAGCCGCTTTCGGTGCGCCTTTTGCCGGTGCCGGGAAAGCGGGCAGGCGAGCGGACCGCCTTCCACGACCCTCACCTGGTCAACGCCGTTCTACAACCCCTGCCCTAGCTGTCAGTTCGCCTGCTAACGCCGGCAAAGCGCCTTCCTCTCCCATTTTGGGCTTTCTAAGCCTGCCAGGCAGGCGCTTTAACCCCTATAATTCTGCTCACGGATCATGTCCCACCCCGTCTAACCCTATGCAAACCGGTAACAACTCTGGCAAATCCGGCTTGCCAAGGACAGGTTCAGACGAGACCATGCCGGCCGATGCGATGGCGGTTCCCTTAACGGTTGGCGAGCGTTCTACCCCGGGTCGCAGCTCCGGGGTGGAACAGGGCGGCAGATCCGAATACCCCAACTGGGGGCACATGGTCGGACAGAGCTTAGGCCGTGTTGACGACACGGCGCTGATCCGTGAAGCGCAACGCGGCAACGCCGCCGCCTTCGAGGAACTCGTTCGCCACTACGACCGGGCGGTTCTCCGCCTGGCCCTGCATCTGACCGGCTCCGAGCACGATGCCCAGGATATCTACCAGGAAGCTTTCCTGAAGGCCTACAAAAACGTGGGTAGCTTCCGCTACGAGTGCTCGTTTTATACCTGGATTTACCGCATCGTGACCAACCTTTGCCTGGACCACCTGCGCAAGCGCGCCGTGCGCCGCGAAGAGGCTCCGGTGGCGGTGGACCCCAAGGGCGAGCAGTACGACGTGCTGGAGCAGGTGGCGGACGGGCGCGCCGGCGCCGATCCTGAGCGCGACCTGATGCGCCGCGAATTGGGCGGCCGCATCAACCGCGCCCTCTCCAGGCTGACCCCGCGCGAGCGCATGGTCTTCGAGTTAAAGCATTATCACGGGCTCAAACTGCGCACCGTGGGTGAAATTTTGAATACCACCGAGGAGACGGCCAAGAACACTTTGTTTCGGGCCACGCAGAAACTCCGGGTGGCGCTGGCGGACATGAAGTAGAAACCCCGGAAGGGGATGGAAACTATGAAGTGCGAATGGGTAAAAGCGAATCTTCTGCTGTACATTTACGACGAGTTGCTGGACGACGCTCGCTACGAACTGGAGCAGCACGTGGCCCGCTGCGGCGAGTGCGCGGCCGAACTCGAAGGGCTGCGTCAGTTTAAGACCAGCATGGCGGCGGCGCCGGTGGCCGAGCCCACCCCCAACCTGCTGGCCGCCTCCCGCATGCGCCTGCAGGAGGCGCTGGAAACCGCCGAGCAGCCGCGCTTCTGGCAGCGTTGGACTTTCGACCTGGCCGCGATTTTTGGCCGCTCCCGCTTCTCCCCCGCGTTGGCCAGCGTAATCTTCATCGTCGGTTTCGCCGCCGGCATTGGCGCCACCTACAAGATTGTTTCCGGCAACACACCGCAGGTGGCAAACCTTTCCAGCCCGGCACAACCGGTCGAGTCCTCCATTTCCGGCATTCGGGCCATCAATCAGCTTCCCGGCAGTAAAAGAGTGGAAATCAAGTACGACACCGTGACCACGCAGTCCGCCGAAGGCTCGCTGGACGACTCCCGCATTCAGCAGCTTCTGATGTTTGCAGCGCGCAACAACTTCAACTCCGGCGTACGCATGGATTCGGTGGACCTGCTTTCCCAGCAGCCCCAGGACCAGCGCGTGCGCGAGGCCCTGATTTACGCCTTGCGCTATGACAGCAATCCGGGCGTGCGCATCAAGGCCCTGAACAGCCTGGGAAGCTACGTGCGGCAGGATGTTCGGGTACGTGATGCCGTGCTGGAGGCGCTGCTCAACGACGCCAACCCCGGGGTGCGGGCCGAGGCCATCCACCTGCTGCAGCCGGTGCGCGCCGACAGCAGCGTGCGCGAAGTGCTGCAGCACCTGGCGGGCCAGGACAAAAACACGTACATTCGCACTGAGTCGCGGGCATTGCTGGCGGAAATGCCGGAGATTGACTGATGCGCTGCCAGGAGATGCCATTTGAAACCCGGAACGGAGCCGGCACGGGAGAGCGCTCCGCCGAGAGACTTGAGACAGGACAAACTGTGAAGACACTTTCCAAAATTGCGGTTCTGCTGCTGCTGGCGTCGGTAGCCGCAGTGGCGCAGCAGTCGCGAATCTACCGCGAAGGCAACAGCTGGGTGGAAGAGATTACCGGCTCCCTCCCGGCGGCACGCAGCCTGCGAGTGAGCGCCCAGATGGGCTCGGTACAGGTGCAGGGCGGCCCCCAGCAGTCCGTCAACTATATCGCGCGGCTGCGCGCTTATACCTCATCGGAGCAGGAAGCGCGCCGGCAGTTCCAGCAGTACCACGTTGACGCCGCCAAGCGCGGCGATCTGGCGGTGATTGAGGGCCGATACCAGAGCGGGAAAGCGCGCCATTTTTCCGCGGATTTCTCCCTGCAAGTGCCGCAGTCATTGGAGGCCGCCAAGGTGGAAACTGATGGCGGCAGCGTCAGCGTGAGTGACATAGCCGGCCGGGTGGATGCCTCCAGCGGCGGCGGCAGCCTGAAACTGGACCGCATCGGCGGCAACGTGACCGGCAACACCGGCGGCGGCAGCATTGAGGTGGGCAGCGCCGGCGGCGATCTCAGCCTGGAAACCGGCGGCGGCGGCATTCGCGTGGCTTCGGCCAAAGGCAAAATCACCGCCCAGACCGGCGGCGGCAGCGTGGTGGTCCTGGACGGCTTGCAGGGCGCGTTTCTGGAGACCGGCGGCGGCAGCATCAAGGTGCAACGCTGCCAGGGCAGGGTCAAAGCCTCCACCGGCGGCGGCAGCATTGATTTGGGGCAGATTAACGGCCCCGCGGAAGTGGATACTGGCGGCGGCAGCATCCATCTGGCTCTGGCCAGCGGCCCGGTGCGCGCCGAAAGCGGTGGCGGCAGTATTGAACTGATGAATCTCAGCCAGGGCGCGCGCGCTGAGACCGGCGGCGGCGGCATTACCGCGCAATTCGTTGCCGCCCGTGGCGGCTTCAGCAGTTCCGCACTGGAAACGCCGGCTGGCGATATCACCGTGTATCTGGCGCCTAACCTGCCGGTCACGATTCACGCCGCGGTGGATATGGGCAACGGGCACAAGATCGAATCCGACTTCCCGGAGATTAAAGTGCTCTCCGAGGGTGGCGATTATGGTCCCAAACGTATCACCGCCGAAGGCAGCTTGAACGGCGGCGGGCCCGTGCTCAAGGTGCACACCAGCTCCGGCGATATTGTTTTCTTGCGCAGCACAAGCAAGTGAAGCGCGGAGCCAGAAATTCTTGACGGGGAACTCATATGCGCACACTTCTGTTCAGCACGTTGGCGCTAGCCCTGGCGGCAGTCGTGGGGCTGCCGCAAAAGGCGGCTTGCCTGCGCCTGCAGCCCGACATGCCCTATGGCCTGTTCGGCGAGGAAAGCGGGTCCTACCTGGGCATTGACACCCGTGACGTCACCCACGAGCGCATGGTCGCCCTCAAGCTCAACGAGGAGCGAGGCGTGGAAATCACCATGGTGGACCAGGACGCACCCGCCGGCAAAGCCGGTCTCCGGGAGCAGGACGTCATTCTCAGCTTCAACGGCCAGCCGGTGGAAGGGGTGGCGGAGCTGCGGCGCATGATTCATGAGACGCCGCCAGGACGCACGGTCACCCTGGGCATCAGCCGCAACGG
>DASVBI010000740.1:0-4145 GCA_036375915.1 Terriglobales bacterium
CTTGGGGAGAAGCTTCATTTCCTGGCTCAGCGTATTGCGGCCTGCCGCTGGTGATATCCTGAAGATGTCACCCTACAACTGAAGGTTCCACTTCGCATGACCAACCCCGACACTCCCGAATCCCCCAAAATTGCCGAAGACGTAAGTGAATCGTTCCAGGAAGCGTTCTCCCGCTACGAGCGGAGCCGCGCGCGCAAACCCGAGCAGGGTAAAGCCCGCGAAGGCACGGTGATTGCCGTCTCCGCCGACTCGGTTTACGTAGACATCGGCTTCAAGACGGAAGGCATTCTGCCGCTGGCAGTGTTCCAAAACGATCGCCAGACGCCCAAGCCCGGGGACAAGCTTTCGGTCACCGTCAAGGGGCGCAACGAAGAGGGCTACTACGAGCTGGCGCGCGGCCGGGTGGGCCGCCCCACCAACTGGGAAGAACTGGAGAAAGCCTTCGCCGAGAAGACCACCATCGTGGGCACAGTGACGGGCACGGTCAAGGGCGGGCTGACAGTAGACGTGGGAGTGCGGGCGTTCCTGCCCGCTTCCCGCAGCGGGGTGCGCCAGGCTTCCGAGATGGAGAAGCTGGTGGGGCAGGAGATCCGCTGCCGCATTACCAAGCTGGATGCTGCCGATGAAGACGTGGTGGTGGACCGCCGGGTGATCGCTGAGGAGGAAGCGGGTGCGGCCCGCGAACGCCGCTACGGCGAGATCCGGGAGGGCGAGCAGGTGCGCGGCGTGGTGCGCAGCCTGACCAATTATGGCGCCTTTGTGGATATTGGCGGCGTGGATGGGCTGCTGCACGTGGGCGACATCTCCTGGCAGCGGGTCAATAACCCGGCTGACGTCCTTTCCGTGGGCGACGAAGTGGAAGGCCTCGTGCTCAAGGTGGATGCGGAGAAACAGCGTATTTCGCTGGGCATGAAGCAGCTGCAGCCCAACCCTTGGGACACCGCGGCACAAAAGTACCGGCTGGGCGAGCGGGCGCGCGGCACGGTGACCCGGCTCATGGACTTTGGCGCCTTTGTGGAGCTGGAACCGGGGGTGGAAGGGCTGATTCATGTTTCCGAAATGTCGTGGGCGAAGAAAGTCCGCAAGCCAAGCGACGTGCTCAAGCCGGGCGAAACCGTGGAAACCGTCATCCTGGGCGTGAACGCGGCAGAGCGCCGTATCTCCCTGGGCTTGAAGCAGGCGCTGGGCGATCCGTGGGCAGAGGCGGCGCAGCGCCTGTCCGCAGGAGCCGTTGTGGAAGGACCGGTGACCAGCCTCACCAAATTCGGGGCCTTTGTGCAGATTGCGGAGGGCGTCGAAGGCATGATTCACATCAGTGAAATCAGCGCTGACAAGCGCATCAACCATCCCCAGGACGTGCTTAGGACCGGCCAGATGGTCAAGGCGCAGGTGCTGGCGGTGGACCCCGAAAAGCGCCAGATCAAACTCAGTATCAAGCAAATGGTGCCCACCAGCATCGAGGAATACCTGGCCGAGCACCGTTCGGGCGATGTGGTCACCGGCCGCATGCTGGAGGTGTCTGCCGGGCAAGCCCGCGTGGAACTGGGCGAGGGCATTCAAGCCACATGCCGGGTTGAAGCGCAGAATGCCGCCGAACCCGAGCCGCAGACTGCGAAGGTAGATTTGGCATCGCTCAGCTCCATGCTGCAAGCCCGATGGAAAGGCGAGGCAGCGGCCCCCGCCGGCAAACAGGAGCCCGCGCGCGCCGGCCAGATTCGCCAGTTTCGCATCGCCAGGCTGGATGCGGCGGCCAAAAAGATTGAGCTGGAGCTGGCTTAGCCCGCCGTCCCTGCAATTCACAATTTTTTTCTACCGCTCTCCATAGTGCGGCGCAGGCGCCCTCGGGCTGGCAACTCACCGCCATATTCCATGTTCCAACCCGCCAGACGTGAGACGAACCATGCACAGCCGAGGGGCCGGTCTGGTAGCGCTGTTAAGCATCTTGTTGTGCTCCGTCAATCCAGCCAGCGGGGCGGGTTTCAAGCAGGCGGCGCGCGGGGTCAGGAAATACGTGATCATCAACCTCCTGCTGGCCACGGTGGACTATGAAAGCGCCCGCGCCGTGCAGCATCCCGGCGGCTGCCGGGAGAGCAATATCCTTTTCAACCGCTATCCCAGCCGCGCGCGCTTCTATGGCGAAGGTCTGGCCATTGACGCCGGGCCGGAGCTGCTGGGCTGGATTCTTCACCGCAAGCATGTGCGCTTGTGGCCAGCGCCGTTTGCCATGGTGGCGGCCTGGCACGGCGAAGGCATCATCAGCAACCTGCGCTGCAGCGGTGTGCAGCCCAACTCCGACTGAAATCTCCCCGCTTCAGTCACCGAAAAGCAAGTGGGGTGGCCCCCGCGTTGTCCTAAAATACTGCCCTTCGGCTGAAATTACCGCGCAAACTGTATAGCATTGGGTAATTTGAGGCCCCCTGGAAAACACATGCTGGAGAGAATGCTCGCCGTTTGCTTGTTGTTGGCTGCTGCCCTCAGGCCCGCCCAGGCCGCCGATGCCAAGGTTCGGCTGGCCATCGTGGGACTGGACCACGATCACGTGTGGGGCTTGCTCAAGGACATGGCCAAGGAGCCGCAAGCAGAACTGGTGGCCATCGCCGACCCGCATCCCGGCCTAGTGCGGAAGGCGAAGGCCCAGGTGCCGGCGAGCGTCATGTTCTATTCCGATTACGTGAAAATGCTGGACCAAGCCAAGCCGGAAGCGGTGATCGTAACCACCGAAACCGACCGCCATCTGGAAATCCTGCGCGCTTGCGCCCGCCGTCATATCAATTACTCCACCGAGAAGCCCATGGCCACCAGCGCGCGCGACGCGCGGGAGATGGAACGGCTGGCGCGGCAGGCCGGCATCAAGCTGATGGTCAATTACTGGAACGCCTGGGTGGCGCCCACCCACGACCTGTTTCACCGCGTGTATGGCGGGGAACTGGGCCCAGTGCAGAAAATTATCGTGCAGTACGGACACGAAGGGCCCAAGGAAATCGGGGTTTCGAAGGAATTCGAGAACTGGCTCTATGACCCGGTGAAGAACGGCGGCGGCGCGCTCATGGACTTTGGCTGCTACGGGGCGGAGTGGGCGCTGTGGCTGAAAGGGCGCCCCACGCGCGTGTTCGCCACATCGGCAAAGCTGAAGACCGAGCAGCACAACCGGGTGGAGGACGATGCTACCATCATCCTGGAATATCCGGATGGAGTGGCCATTCTCGAGCCCTCCTGGGACTGGCCTTACAACATGGACCGGGTGCAGGTGTTCGGTCCCAAGGGAAGCCTGCTGGCCACGGAAGACCAGTTATTGCTGCGGCCGGCCCGCGCCGATGACTTGCCGCTGGAAGGCAAGCCTGTCACTCTGCCGCCGGTGCCGCATGAGACCAGCAATCCCATCAGCTATCTCGTGGACTGCATCCGGCACAATAGGCCGATCGAAAATCCCGTGGCCGCGCCGCTCAACGTGCAGGTGGTGGAAATCCTGGATGCGGCGCGGGAATCCATTCGTACCGGGCGCGCGGTGGAGTTGCCCCCTGCGGGGGCGCATTCGCCCGGAGGCAACTAGGACGTCGCAATCGGCAGCCTGTGCTGCAAGTGGGTGGAGGCAGATGCACGCAATCCAGCTTACGCGCGAGAACGCCACCCTGCAGGTGGAGGACGGCACGCACATGTCCGCCTATGTGGCGCGGCCAAAGGACGGAAAGCGGCTTCCCGGCATCATCGTCCTGCAGGAAGCCTACGGCGTGAACTCTCATATTCGCGAGGTCACCGAGCGCTTGGCTGGGCAAGGCTACGTGGCCATTGCCCCGGAATTGTTTCATCGCACTGCCCCCGGTTTTGAGGGTGACTACAACAATTTCCAGGCGGTGATGCCGCACATGCGCGCGGT
Organism: Terriglobales bacterium; assembly: GCA_036375915.1. Taxonomy (GTDB): domain Bacteria; phylum Acidobacteriota; class Terriglobia; order Terriglobales; family Acidobacteriaceae; genus JAICWP01. Next base: position 3,875 of record DASVBI010000740.1, read on the forward strand.
GACCCCGCAAAACGCGGAAGCCGACCTCCGCGCCACCTGCTTGTGGCTGCAGGCGGCCTCATTTGTGGAGCGGGAGAAGATTTACAGCGTCGGCTTCTGCATGGGAGGGCGGGTTTCATTTCTGGCTAATGCCACGCTTCCGCTGCGCGCGGCTGCCTCCTTCTACGGCGGCGGCATCGCCCCTGACCTGCTGGACCGCGCCCCGGCTCTGCATGGCCCCATGCTGCTGATATGGGGCGGGCTGGACAAGCACATTGGGCCGGAAAAGCGC
>DASVBI010000233.1:0-7104 GCA_036375915.1 Terriglobales bacterium
ACGACCGGGGCTGCCGCGCGCCATCGGGGTGGTGACCTCGCCACGGGCCGCCGCCCTGCGCGACATTCTCAACATTCTTCGCCGCCGTCACGAGAGCGCGAACGTGCTCATCTTCCCCGCGCAGGTACAGGGAGAAAGCGCGGCCGCCGAGGTCAGCGCCGGGGTGCGCTACTTCAACCAGGCGCGCAATGTGGAGGTGATCATCGTGGCCCGGGGCGGCGGTTCAGTGGAGGACCTGGCCGCCTTCAACGATGAGGCGCTGGCGCGCGCGGTGGCCGCTTCCCATATTCCCGTCATCTCCGCGGTGGGGCACGAAACCGACTTCACCATTATTGATTTCGTCGCCGACTTGCGCGCGCCCACGCCATCGGCCGCGGCCGAACTGGTGATCCGCTCGCGGCAGGAGATCGAAGAGCAGGCGGAAGGCCTGCGGCTGCGGCTGGCGCGGGCCACGCGCTACCACCTGCTGCTTCTGCGGCAGCAGCTCACGGAACTGGCGCAGCATGGGGCCTTCGGCCGTATGACGGACGCGATTGCCCGCCGCCAGCAGCGCGTGGACGACCTGGTTTACCGGCTGGCCACCGCGGAGCGCGCCCTCCTGGGCCAGCAGCGGCGGCGCCTGGATCTGGCCAGCGCGGGCGTGCGCCATCACGATCTGCGCCGCGTGCTGGCGGGAGTTCGCCGCGACCTGCAGGCCCGCTTGGCCGCTTTGGTGGCTTCCGGCAGGGCCCAGCTGCTGCGCCATCGCTCCCGCCTGGAGCAACTGGAGGCGCGGCTGCAGGGCCTTTCTCCGCTGAACATTCTGGACCGCGGCTACGCCCTGGTGTTTGATGCCCAGGGCAAGCTGGTCAAGGATGCGGCCCAGGTGCAGAGCGGCGAGCAGATTCGCGCCCGCCTGGCCAACGGCGAGCTCAGCGCCACGGTTAAGGAACGGCGGTTTGACAGGAAGCGGTGACCGCCTTTACACCATTCTCAGCGGCCTTTAGACTAGTCGTTTCAGCATGGAGGGGATTGGACATGGCATCCGTGGACGAAAAGGTTAAGCAGATCATCGTGGAACAGCTGGGCGTCGAGGAATCCGAGGTCACGCCCACCGCATCCTTTGTGGACGACCTGGGAGCGGACTCCCTGGACACCGTAGAGCTGGTGATGGCCTTCGAAGAGGCCTTCGACATCGAGATACCGGACGAAGATGCGGAGAAGATCCGCACCGTGCAGGACGCCATTAATTACATCGGCAAACACGCCAAGGCGGCGAAGTAAGCTTCGCCATCGCTTGCCCAGCGGCATCGCAGCCGCATTCCGGGAAGTCACATGGCGAGCGTTGACGACAAGGTGAAGGAAATTATCGTCGAGCAACTGGGGGTTGACGAAGGCGAGGTGACGCCCAATGCCTCCTTCGTGGACGACCTGGGGGCGGATTCCCTGGACACGGTGGAATTGGTGATGGGAGGAGGCCTTCAACCTCCAGATTCCGGATGAGGATGCGGAGAAAATCCGCACCCTGCAGAACACAGTGGACTACATCAAAAAACACGCCAAGGGCGGAAAATAGCCGTTAGCAAAGCAGGCGAGAGCCTCGCATTCTGAGCGTAACTGAGGATTCCCCGAAGCGATGAAACGAAAGACAGAGGTATGCCCTTGGCTCGGCGCGTAGTTGTAACCGGCGTGGGACTGATCTGCGGGGTAGGCAACAGCAGCCCGGAAGTGTGGGCCAACCTGCTGGCCGGAAAGAGCGGCGTGGCCCGCATCACCCACTTCGACGTTTCCCAGTTTGCCAGCCAGATTGCCGCCGAGGTCAAGAACTTCGATCCTCTGCAGTTTGTGGATAAAAAAGAACTGAAAAAGATGGGCCGCTTCATCCACCTGGCTCTGGCTGCGTCGGATGAGGCCATGCGCATGTCAGGACTGCAGATCACATCCGAAGTTGCGCCGCGGGCGGGAGTGCATATCGGGTCGGGAATCGGCGGGTTCGACGTAATCGAGCGCGAGCACTCCAATTTGCTCCACGGCGGGCCGCGGCGCATTTCGCCGTTTTTCATTCCCGCCTCCATCGTCAATCTCGCCGCCGGTCACGTCAGCATCCGCTACAACGCCAAGGGGCCTAATGAAGCCACCTGCACCGCCTGCACCTCCAGCGCCCATTCCGTAGGCGACGCCTTCAAAATCATCGCCCGCTGCGATGCCGACGTGATGATTGCCGGCGGCACCGAGGCCGCCATCACTCCCATGGGGGTGGGCGGGTTTGCGGCCATGCGTGCGCTTTCCACCCGCAACGACACGCCGGAGAAGGCCAGCCGCCCCTGGGATGCCGGCCGCGACGGCTTCGTCATTGGCGAAGGCGCGGGCGTGCTCATCCTGGAGGAACTGGAGTTTGCCCGCCGCCGCGGGGCCAGGATCCTGGCTGAGGTAGTGGGCTACGGCATGAGCGCCGACGCTTTCCACATCACCCAGCCGGCGGAGAACGGCGACGGGGCCTACCGGGTGATGATGAACACTTTGGCTGACGCCAAGGTCAGGCCCGAGCAGGTGGGCTATGTCAACGCCCACGGCACCTCCACCGATATCGGCGACAAACTGGAAACGGTGGCCATCAAGCGCGCCTTCGGCGAGCACGCTTACAAGGTGGCGATCAGCTCCACCAAGTCCATGACCGGACACCTGCTGGGCGGCGCCGGAGGCCTGGAGGCGGGCATTACCGTGCTGGCCCTGCGCGATCAGAAGATCCCGCCCACCATCAACCTGGAAACTCCCGATCCGGAGTGCGACCTGGATTACGTGCCCAACCACGCGCGCGAGGTCAAGATGGAATTTGCCATGTCAAATTCCTTCGGCTTTGGCGGCACCAACGGCGCTCTTCTGTTCCGCCGCTGGAACGAATCTTAAGTGACGTCGCCGGCGTTGTTCATTCGTCTTGTCATCCCCAGCGAGCGCGACCACGCACATGTGAGGGATCGCGAGTCGAGGGACCTTGCGTTTCCCAATATTTACCTGGCGTTAGCCGCAAACCCCAGTGGCTCCCGGTTTTTCAACACCGCCGCCGCCACCAGCCCGGCGGCCAGATAGGCGACAACCTGGGTGGTCATGTAGGCCGCGGTGTAGTCGCCGGGAAAACCGTACCAGTTCCAGTAAGGAATATTGGTGGCAAGGGCGGCGATGACGCCCACCAGCACAATGAATCCCACCTTCCCGGCGTAGCTCTCCAGCCGCGTCTGCGCCAGCAGAAACACCGCCAGCAGGGTTTCCACCACCTCGGTCAGAAACTCCAGGCCCAGTTTGCCGCCGGTGATGCCCGAGGCCCCGGGTGGATGATAGAGCAGCAGCCCGGAGGGATTGGCAGCCAGCTTCGGGCCATAGTCCTTCATAGCTGCGTTGCGCTGCGCCGTCGTGGGATTGGGGCCTGCTCCCAGGCCGGGGAAGATGTAGAGCCCGGGAGTCTGGCCCAGGCTGACCTGCATGGCGCTCAGCACAGGCGCTTCATTGGGAATCTCCCGGAACCCGGTGGAACCCAGCGGCAGCACCATGTGGGCGATAGACGCCCATATGAACATTGCGAGGCCGCCCAACACACCCGCCAGCAGAATGCGTTTCGCCATACCACCTCCTGTAGAGGCGAAATTATGTCGCAAAACCGCGGCCGGCGGCGTGCCGCGTAAAAAAAAAGGCGCAGCCTGAGCTGCGCCTTCCTACGCAATTGCGGCGGCTAGAATCCGGTTCCGCCCATCTCGCCTTTGCTCTTCTTGCTCTTCTTGCCCATGGTGCAGGTATCGGCGATGTGGGTGATGTTGCTTACCTTGAACTCATGCTCTTCCTTGCCGGTCTTCTTCTCGTTGGCTTCGGTGGCAGCGCTCTCGCTGCCTTCGGCCATGGCGCCCTTCTCCCACATGCCGGTCAGCTTCACTTCATGACCCACGTGGTTTTTCAGTTCATCCGAGCCGGTGACCATGGTCTTGTGCTTGCCATGGGAAAGCTCGTAGGTGCCGGGAGACGTCCCTTCGGCCAGACAGCCGGTCAGGGAGTGCTCCTTGGCGCCCTTCATGTGGTGCTTCGTTGTCTTGGTGGTGGTGGTCGTGGTCTGATCTGTGCTCTGGCCCATGCTGCCCATGTTGTCCTGGGCCATCATCGCCAGACTGAAAGCGAAACACAGCGCCAACAACATTCCGAGTTTTTTCATTGCGTCCTCTCCTTGCATTCTCTGATCCGGTTAGGGATTCGTGGTCTGAGATGCCTTCGCCCAAGTAGCGGGTTGGCAGTGGCGGAAGCGGATTACGGGTTGTGACGGCCACATTTCAGCGCCAAACCAACGCCGCAGGCCGGGCGGAGCGACGTGGGGCCGGGGAACGGCAGCGGCTAAAAAACGCCGCTGCAGGACCTTAGGCATTGTAATCCAGCGCGTCGAAAAGCCGCACAGCCCACCCGGTACAATACCGGTGTGACCGCTCCCGCTCCCACATTCTCCGGCAACAACTCCCTGGCGGAAGCTGCCTACCCCTTGCGGCAGCGCCTGCTCCTGCCGTTGATCGCTGCCGCCGGCGCCCTGCTGGTGCGGCTGCTTTGCGCCACCGTGCGCTATCGCAATTCCGCCGAACCGGGCGGGCCCCTGGACGCCAACGAACGGCCCATGATCTGGGCCTTTTGGCACCGCTGCCTGGTCGTAGCCACACACCGCTTCCAGGGGCGCGACATCGCGGTGCTGACCAGCCGCAGCTTTGACGGTGAAATCATCTCCCGCATCATCGAGAAGTTCGGCTACCGCGCTGTGCGCGGCTCCAGCCGGCGTGGCGCGCTGGCAGCGGTGCTGGGCGCGCGCCGCGAACTGGCAGGCGGGCGCGCCGTGGCCTTCACCGTAGACGGCCCCCTGGGTCCGCTCTATGAAGCCAAACCCGGCCCCATCGTGCTCTCGCGCTTGACCGGCGTGCGCATCATAGCCTTCCACATCGCCGTAGAACGCGCCTGGATGCTGGGCACCTGGGACCGCATGCTTCTGCCCAAGCCCTTTTCCCGCGTCTTCGTGCACTTCAGCGCGCCCATGGTGGTGCCCGCCGGCGCCGACGAAGCGCAGATGAACGGATGGCTGCGCGAACTGCAGATGACCCTCGAGCACGTGCGGGACGTCGCGGAGGGGAAGGTCAGGAAGACTTGACGATTGAAGATTGCAGATTGACGATTGCACACCACTGAACATTTACGATTGACGATTGTTGATTGACGATTGATAACAGAATTCAGCCAGTCGGCATTGCGGGGCATACCCAGGCATCACGAAAAGCGATTTTTAATCGTCAATCGTCAATTGACAGTTGCCCTGCCCGCGCTTATCTTGTTGCGGTACTTTGGTTCGCGCGTCCTGAACGCTGGTTCAGGACTGGGAAGCGGGTGAGAATCCCGCGCTGCCGCGCAACTGTAAGCGAGGAACCTGCCGCCGGTCACTGGGCGTTGCCCGGGAAGGCCGGCGGGCCGATTGCGGACTGCACCGGACAAGCCCTACCGGTTCGGTCCTTACTCGCTAAGCCAGGAGACCGGCGCGAATCGCCAACACCCACCTCTTTCGCGTGTCAGGGAGGGAACCGTGCGGGTTCTGCGTTGGTTGTGCACTCTGCTGTTGCTTCAGGCCGCCTGGGCGGCCGATATCACCATCAAGGTAGTTGATCCTCAATCCGCGGTTGTTCCCGGGGCCAGTGTGCTGTTGCTGCGCTCCGGAACAGCAACGCCGCTAGCTGTGCAAAGCACCTCCGGGAACGGAGTCGCCCGTTTCTCAGGACTGGCAAGCGGTTCCTACGAAGTGCGGGTGCTGGCGCCGGGATTTGCGCCGCTCACCGCGCCGGCAAATTCTCGCGGGGAAGCGACTCTGCAACTGCGCATCGCCGCGGCCACGCAAAACGTGGTGGTCAGCGCCACGCGCACGCCCGTGCCCAGCGAAGAGACCGGGGCGGAGGTTTCCAGCCTCAGTGCCGGCGAATTGAGAACCATGCAGCCGGTGAATGAGGCCGATGCCTTGCGTTTTCTGCCCGACGCCATAATCGGGGAGAACGGGCGCCGGGGCGCATTGGCCTCGCTGTTCGTGCGCGGCGGCGATTCCCGCTACAACAAGGTGATCATTGACGGCGTGACGGTCAACGATCCCGGCGGCCGCTTCGACTTCGGGGTTGTGCCCATGGACCAGGTAGACCGGCTGGAATTCGTGCGCGGCGCCGAGAGCGACCTCTACGGGTCCGACGCCATGACCAGCGTGGTCGAAACCTGGAGCCGGGAAGGCACCACAGCCACCCCCCAGCTGACCTTCGGCGCCGATGGCGGCACGTTCCAAACCGCGAACGGCTATGCTGCTCTTTCGGGAGCTCGCGGCCGCTTCGATTACAACCTGTTCGGTGAACAGTTCAGCACCAACGGCCAGGGCCCCAACGATCAGTACTCGAATTCTTCCCAGGGCGCGAACCTGGGCATCACCCTGGCGCCTAAAGTGCGGTTTCGCTTGCGCACGCGTCACCTGAACAGCCGCACCGGAATTCAGTCCTTCTGGGACTTCAACGGCCAGCCGCTGCTCCCGCCCGACATGGACGAGAAAGCCAGACAGAACGACTTCCTCTCCAGCGCCGAAATCACCGTCAACGCTGCCCGCTGGCAGCACACCTTCACCGGCTTCGAGTACCATCACCACCTGGCCAATGTGGACCAGGTCATGGAGCCGGGGCGGGTTTCGCCTTCGTTCGGCAACATTGATTTTCCTTTCGACAGCATCTCCGACATCAACCGCGCCGGCTTCGAGTACCAGGGCCAGTACTGGGAGCGCAACTGGGCGCGGTTGATTGTGGGCTACCGCTTCGAGGACGAAAACGGCTTCGTGGGCGACCTGTTTTCCCCGCCGCTCAGCCACGGCCTCCGCCTGAACCACGACGTATATGCCCAGCAGCTGCTCACCCGGGGACGTGCCTCGCTGGTGGCCGGGCTGCGCTTTACCCACAACGGCAGCTTCGGCAATGCCGTGGTGCCGCGTATTGCGCCCAGCCTGCTGCTGCTGCGTGGTGGAAGCATCTTTTCCGGAACCCGGCTGCTCGGCTCCTTTGCCAGCGGCATCAAGGAACCGCTGCTGGAGGAGGCTTTCGC
>DASVBI010000351.1:0-2800 GCA_036375915.1 Terriglobales bacterium
TGAACCACTGCGTCGTAGCCGCTCACCATGTCCGGGGCAATGGGTTTTTCTGGATCCCATTTGATTTCATCCTGAGCCGGTGGCGGGTGACGGACCAGGCGGGTGACACGATGGCCGGCAGCCGTCAACGCCGGCACCAAAGCACCGCCGATCGGCCCCGAGGTCCCACTGGCGAGGATGTTCAGAGAAGTCATAGGAATCCAATAGCTTACAACTGCGGAGCCATTTCTGCCGAGCAAGGCCGGCTAGCTCCTCTGGCGGTTGGCAAGACCCCGGCGCTACCAACAACCCTCGAGCTTGCAGTTACTTAGGGCACGGCTCTCGGCGCGAGCGGCTAATTTGCCGAAAAGGCACAGCTATAATGAAGCATGGCGACGCTGCGCCACCAGATCGCGACCAATGTGCTCACGGTTACGCGCTTCCGCGAGCTGCTCAAACGGATCCGATCTTATCGCCCCAACGACGAGTTGGAACTGGTTCGCCGAGCTTATAACTACTCCCTGCTGCACCACACCGGGCAGCAACGCGCCTCCGGGGAGCCCTACCTGGTTCATCCCCTGGAAGTGGCCTGCGTGCTGGCGGAGATGAAGCTGGACCCTATAGCCATCGTGGCCGGCCTGCTGCACGATTCCGTGGAAGACACCTCGGTCACCATTATTGATATCCGTAAGGAATTTGGCGAACAGGTGGCGCACCTCGTCGAGGGCGTCACCAAGATCAGCAAAATTGATTTCGCCTCCAGCGAGGAGCGCCAGGCGGAGAACGTGCGCAAGATGGTGCTGGCCATGGTGGACGACATCCGCGTGGTGCTCATCAAATTGGCCGACCGGCTGCACAACATGCGCACCCTGGAGCACCTTCCGCCCGAGCGCCAGCAGCGCATTGCCAAGGAAACGCTGGAAATATACGCGCCTATCGCCCACCGCCTGGGCATGGGCAAGATCCGCGGCGAACTGGAAGACCTGGGCTTCCGCTACATGGACCCCATCGGCCACGAGCAGGTGCACGCGGCGGTGGAATCACGGCGCAAAGCGGGCGAGCAGTTTCTGGCGAAAATCGAGGAAATCCTGCGGGAGAAATTCAAGGAGGCGGGAATTGAGGCGGAGGTTCAGAGCCGTATCAAGCGCCTGTACAGCATTCACCAGAAAATCCTGCGCCAGCGTATTACCGTAGACCAGATGTACGACCTGTTCGCCGTGCGCGTGATCACCAAGAGCGTGCAGGACTGCTACGCGGTGCTGGGCATCATTCATAACCTGTGGCGTCCGGTGCCCAGCCGCATCAAGGATTTTATCGCCATGCCGCGACCCAACTTTTACCAGTCGCTGCACACCTCGGTGATCGCGGAAGACGGGCACCCCTTCGAGGTGCAGATCCGCACCGAGGAAATGCACAAGATGGCGGAAGAGGGCATCGCCGCCCACTGGAAATACAAGGACGGCCCGGTCAGCGCCAAAGACGAGCAGCGGCTGGCCTGGCTGCGCCAGGTGGTGGAATGGCAGCGTGACGTTTCCGATCCCAGCGAGTTTCTTTCCACGCTCAAGATTGATCTCTACCCGGAAGAGGTGTACACCTTCACGCCCAAGGGCAAGGTGGTGATTCTGCCGCGAGACGCCACGCCCCTGGATTTTGCCTACACCATTCACACCGATGTAGGGCACACCTGCGTGGGGGCGAAGGTCAATGGGCGCATGGTGCCGCTGCGCTACCACCTGCACAGCGGCGACATCGTGGAAATTCTCACCCAGCCCGGGCATCATCCCAGCCGCGACTGGCTGGCTACCGTCAAATCCTCGCGGGCGCGCAACAAGATCAAGCACTGGCTCAACGTGCACCAGCGGGAGCGCGCCATCGAAATCGGGCGCAAACTGATCGAGAAGGAAGCGCGCAAATACCGGGTAGCGCTCAAAGACATCAAGGAGCCGGATTTTCAGCGCGTGGCATCTGATTACGGCCTGGGCCGCGGCGACGACCTGCTGGCCGGCATCGGCTATGGCAAGTTTTCCGCCCGCCAGGTGCTGGCCAAACTGGCGCCGGCGGCCTCGGAGCAGCCCGGCGAAGCCGACGAGGAAAAGAAAAGCGCCATTACCAGCGTGGTGCGCCGCGTTTTTGGCGGCGATCACAACGCCATCAAGGTCAAGGGCCACGACGACCTGCTGGTGTACCGCGCACGCTGCTGCAATCCCATCCGCGGCGAGGACATTGTCGGCTACGTGACCCGCGGCAAAGGCGTGGCCGTACACTCCCGCAACTGTCCCAACGTCACCAACCTGATGTACGAGTCGGAGCGGCGCATTGCCGTGGAGTGGGCGCGCGATACCGCGGCGGCTGCCGGATACCCGGTGAAGCTCACCCTGTTTTGCGACGACCGCGCCGGCATGCTCAAGCAGGTGACGGCCATCATCAGCGATGACAATACCAACATCCGGAATATTGAAGTCCGCACCGCCAACAGCCAGGCCAACATTGACGTGGTGATTGACATTGAGGACCTCAAGCACCTGGAGCAGATCATCACCGGTCTGCGCAAAATCGCCGGCGTGCACGATGTGCAGAGGGTGCAAAGAGTCTAGTTGTCAGTTGCCAGTTCTCAGTTGCCAGTTCGACAATCAGCATTTAGCAGCGGAGGAGAGATGCGAGACGTAGTAGCCACCAGAGATGCGCCCCAGGCGATTGGACCTTATTCCCAAGCCATCAAGGCCAACGGCTTTGTTTTTGCTTCTGGTCAAATCGCCTTTGATCCAGCCACCAACCAGATTATTCAGGGAGACGTTGCGGCTCAGACCGAGCGCGTGCTGAA
>DASVBI010000684.1:0-4372 GCA_036375915.1 Terriglobales bacterium
GTAAGCATAGGGATTAAACGCAGGATGGTCCGCGGAGAGGGTGCGGATGCCCCAGCCGGTGAACATATCGTCGGCCATCAACCGCCGCGCCACTCGCTCCACGTTGGCGATATCCACAATGCCGCTGGCCAGGGCGTGCCCGGGGTCGGAAGCGATGGACTTGATCTGCCGCTTTTTGCTATCCAACCCCATGGCAATGTAGCCTTCGTCCTCCATCCAGAACGCTTCATTGAAGCGCTTTTTCAGCTCGCCAGCCTCGTCAAACAGGCGAGCGGCCAGTTCCTTCTCCTCCAGCCACCACAAGACCTCGGAGAGGTGGAGCTTGGAAATGTAGGTAAACGACTGCATCTCGCAGGTGCCCAGCGGAGTGTGCACCTGCGAGCCATCCTCGTACACGATGGCGTCGCCGGAGTCCTTCCATCCCTGGTTCTTCTCTCCCTGTTGCGAACGGGTCTGGTATTCGTAGAAGCCGTCCCCGTCCAGGTCGCCGTAATCGTCAGCCCATCGCAGGCCTTTAAGTGCGGGCTCGATGAGCGGCCGGACCAGCTCCTTGTTGCCGGTCCAGTGCCACAGCCCGGCGACCACCACGGGATAGTACATGGCGCCGGTCACGCCGCCGTAATAGCGGCCGTGAGGGTTGAAATTCAGGGTGGCCAGGGGATTGGTGTGGAGTTCGTGGACGATGCGCCCCGGCTGCTCATCGCGCCAGTTATCTATCTTCGTTCCCTGCGTTCCGGCCAGTTCCAATAGTGTGCCGCCGCTCATCTCCCATCCCAGCAATTCAGACTCCCAGGAAGCAGCCAGAGAGTCCCGTCCGAACAAGGCCACATACTCGGGCAGGCCGCCCGCCGGCACCCAGCCGCGCGGGTTGTCCAGGTCGTAAAGGCGGAGTGCGGCCAGGTCGCGCTTGGATTGCTCCAGAGCACCCACCACAACTGGCGCCAGGGTGCCACTCCCCACGCTGCTGAAAGAGGTGGCCTGCCGCAGGAATTCGCCGCGCTTGCGGTCCCATTCATTGACGCCTGAGAAGTAGCAGGCGTGGTCCAATCTCTTCCACTCGCCGTCGATCTGCGGCACCCAGTCCAGGCAGGCGTGCCACCTGCCATGGGGTGCAAGCTCCACACGAAAGATGATCCGATTGCGTTGAAACTGGGGCCGCGAAGCGGCGCGAGCGATGGTCAACTTGATGCCGCGGTGCAGGCGGGCCACGCCTTGATCGCCCTGGTGCTGGTAAGCGTGCTGCACACGGTAGTCGTACTCCAGTTCCGCCTGATTCTTGCCCAGCTGCGTCCATCGGCGCTTCAGTTGGCCCTTCTGCCGGCGCTGGCCGCTGGTTTCGCCAGGGTCGGCGAAGTCGCTGTCCACTTCTAATTCCAGCCGGACGGAAGTGGGAATCTGGGTGAAGTTGGTGAGGTCAACATCTTCGTGCATGCCCGCGCCCACGTAGCGGGTAAGGCGCAGTTCGACGGTCTGCTGCGAGGCGTCTTTTTCGTCCAGTCCGGTGTCTTGGATGTTGGGCGGCGAAGCGAGGTAGTAGCCCATCCAGGTGTGCTGCTGCATGTTGGAATTGCCTGCCCGCAGCGGCGGCTGGCCATTGATGAGCCAGCGATAACGGGAGAGCATCCGCGTCTGGTACACCCATAATCCATGCTCTGGGTGTTCAAAGACGAAGCCGTCGGTGCTGGTGGCCAGCACGGTGCGGCCCTGGCTCACGTAAACGGTGGTGTCGCGGGGGCGCAGGCGCACCTGCCAGCTGCTGGGCGGGTACCTCATGGCGCACTGCCCATTGCGGCCGTCGGCCGGGGTTTGGTTACGTTCCCGCCCAGGTTTAGGCGGCGCCGATTTTTGTTTCCTCAATGGCATGTGGCTCTGATTGGTGCTGCGCGACCAGGCGCTTGAGTTGGAGGGCATTCTGCGCGGCGTAACCCGCCTGGTCGTTATCGAAGTAGATATAGATGGCCCGCAGCTTCCTCCATCCCGCGATGCGCTCCGCCCATTCCTGCAGCGTTTGCCGCGAATAGCAGCCCTGATATTTGCCGCCGGGGCCATGCAGACGCACGTAGGTAAAATCAGCGGTGATCTCCAGGGGAGAAACGAAGCAGTCCAGTTCGAAGATGCAGTAGGCCGCCTTATAACGGCGCAGGGTTGCGTACACCGCTTCCGTGTTCCAGCTGGGCTCGCGGAATTCGAAGGCATAGCGGTGGCGGCGCGGCAGAACTTGCAAGAACTCTTCCAGGCGCTCCACATTCACGCGCCAGCGCGGCGGCAGCTGAAAGAGAATAGGACCGAGTTTCTCTTTCAGCGCCTCGGCGCGGGGCAGAAAATTCTGCAGCGCGTTTTCCGGATCCTTCAGCTTTTTGTTGTGGGTTAGAAAACGGCTGGCTTTCACTGCGAAACAGAAGCCTGGGGGCGTTGCCTGCCGCCAGTTTTCAAAACATTCCACGCTGGGCAGCCTGTAAAAGCTGTTGTTGAGCTCGACCGTATCCAAACACCCAACATAGAATTCCAGCATTTTGGAAGCAGGCAGCTTCTTGGGATAGAAGGCCCCGCGCCAGTGGTTGTAATGCCAGCCGGAAGTGCCGATGTGAACTCTAGCCATTCTGCCACCCATGAAGCAGGGCGCGCCGCACCAGCTCCGCCGTAGTGCTGTAGACGACGTGTTCGCCCAGGGAATTGAGGTGCATCAGCAGAGAGTAATCGCAAGGCTTGGCGTTCAGGCCCAGCCAGGGCATGGCGAGTTCGCCGCCGGCCAGCCAGAACAGAATGCCAAACACTGCGCCGGAGGCGGCACGCAGCGGGGGATAGACTTCGCCTGCAGCAGCGTAGCCCGCGGCCACCAGCCCCCCTACAAGGTAATGCACGGCGGCAGCTCCCTGGAGTTTCTCCTGGAGCGAGAGGCTGCGCCCGAGCAGCGCTATTGCCGCGACTTCCGCCGCCCCTCCTGCCGAATCCCATTCCTGCGAACTGTAAGGCGTTCCCGGCGGCGCCGAAGATGGACCGCCGAGCTTGCGCCAGGCTGAACTGAACTCCTGCATGGCCCACGCACCCGCCACGCCGCCGGCAAATCCCGCCAGCAGCAATTCTCCCCAATGTTTCCGCGGCAAACTCGCTCCTGTTCTGCCAATGCCTACTTACAGCGATGTGTCTTTCGACCCCTGCAGTTGTATTTCCCTGCATAACTGGCTGTTTCGCACAGCACTGGCGAGTTCTGGATAGCTGGGGGTGTTTTGAGTGCGGGTTACTGAGAACCGAGAACTGAGAACTGGTGTTCTACATGGCAACCAAGGCTGTCGCGATGGGGCTCCAATGGTCAGCGGGTTTCGCCGGAAACCGGAGAGCAGGAACACGCCCTGGAGGGTGCCATGTTGCGGAGAAATCATTTCTGGAAGGGCTTTGGAATTGGGGCAGCGGCGGGCGCAGGCGGCACGGTGGGTGTGCTGCTGGCACTTAATTATGTAGGGCGGGCCGGGCATCGCCGGGTGGTTCGCCTGGAAAAGAGCATTCAGATCGCCGCCCCGGTGGAGGACGTGTTTCGCGTCTGGCTGGACATGGAACGCCTGCCCCAGCTTACCGACGTTATCGAGCAGGTCCGGCGCGATGGCGACCGCTCGCATTGGACGGTCAATATGGAAGGCCGCCAGTTTGAATGGGACGCGGAAATCGAGCAATTCATGCTCAATCAGGCGATTGGCTGGAAGTCTGTTTCCGGCTCCAAAAACAGCGGGCGTATTACCTTCTCCCCCCTGGGGACCGATACCATGGTGCACGTCACCATGAACTACGCGCCTCCGCTGAGCTTGCTGACCCCATTCGTCACTTCCATTTCGGCGCGGCTGGAAGAGTTGATTGAACGAGTGCTGCGCGATGTGAAGGCCGCCCTGGAGAGGAAGGCTGAAATGTCCCATTCCCAGCCGGGGGAGGCTACCGGCACCTACGGACGGGAGGAATTGGGCGGCACCCAACGCACGCGCTTCGGCGGCACGCCCAGCCCGGTGGAGTTCACCCGCCCGCCGGAGGCGAAATCCTGAGCCGCAGGCCTGTTCCGAGTGGACGCTAGTCCTTGGGCGCGCCAGCGGGCGCGCTCACGTCTTGAGGAAAGGACTTGAACACCACATCCCGCGACTTGGCCACTTCCTTGTGATTGGCGTCGGTGGAGTGCTGGGTAAGAGTCCCTTTGAGGACGTAATAGCCCTCGTCGTCAACGGTTTTGCCCGGGCCCCGGTCGGCGGTGCCTTGAAACTCGAACCAGACGCCATGGACCTCATCGGTGGTAAAGCGCAGGTTATGGCCGTCCAGCGAGCCTTGCTTGAAAAACTGGTCGAGGAAAGCGCCGCGGTCGCTCTCCAATTCGCCATAGCGGGAAACAAAGCCG
>DASVBI010000290.1:0-5687 GCA_036375915.1 Terriglobales bacterium
AAACTCCGCCAGCGGCTCATTATCCTCTGCCTCCACAATGCGCGGCAGCAGTTCGGGGTGGGAGCGCAGGTCGTAGTATTGCACCCGCGGGTCGGAGGACGACCAGGGCAATTGCAGCGTGGGATCGTCGGCGCCCAGTTCGACGGAAAATTCGGCCTGCACGCAACCTATCCTATATGAAGTCGCGCGGTGGCCGGAGTTCAGAAGCGCGCCAGGAACTCGACCACGGTGCGCTCTGCCCAGCGCCCGTCATAGCCATCGGGGTCGGCTAGAAAGGCACAGTGGCCGCCGCGTTCGGTCTCCAGGTAGCGCACCTGAGGATTGGCCTGCAGCCTGGCCTTAGTTTCAGGAAGGATGTGGATGAAGGGATCGTCGCTGGAGTGAATGAGCAGTGCCGGAACCGCAATGCGCTCCACTACGCGCGAAGCGCTGGCCCGGGCGTAGTAATCATCCGCGCCGGCGAAGCCGCAGTAGTGAGCGGTGATGCGGTCATCAAACTGGCGCAGCGTCCACACCCGGCGCAGGCGCCGCAGCTCGTAGCGGTTGGGATAAAGGCGGGCCTTGCGCCGCAAACGCCGGCGCAGGTTCCATAGAAAGTACTGCTCGTAAACCCAGTTTCCCGGACGATGCAGAGCGGCGGCGGAGGGAGCCAGGTCCACCGCCGGCGAGACCGCGCACACGGCGCGCAACTGCGGCGGGGCTTCCCTGCCCCACTCCCCTGCCAGTTTCAAAACCAGATTGCCGCCCATGGAGAATCCCAGCAGGCCCAAGCGCGGCAGATTCTCCTCCGCCAGAAGAGCGCGAATGATGAAGCCGACATCGGTGGAAAGGCCGGAGTGGTACAGAGTCGGCCCCAGCGCTTCGGTGCCGCCGCAATTGCGCATATTCATACGCACCACATTCATGCCCGCGGCCAGCGCCTTGGCGGTGGAGCCCAAAACATATTGCGATTCGCTGGAACCTTCCAGGCCGTGCACAATGAGCAAAGTGAGCGCTTGCCGCCGCTCCCTTTGCCAGTGGCAGCGGCACAGCACCCGGATCTCCGGCTCAACCTGAAACAGCCGTTTCTCCGCTGCCGGCAGGTGAAGGCGGCGGATCAGAAACTGGCCGGCCAGAGTCTGGCGATGCGGCCCGCGCAACCCCCGCCGGGGGCGGAAAGGGGTGGAGGGCACGTTCAGGAAGGGATCGCCGGGGCGCAGTGCTTCAGGCGGCAGCGGACGCGGGGTCAAATCGGACGGGAAGAGCTGCGGCGCCTCATCCATATATTAATTTCCCGCGTTCCCTTAAAATATAGTTGGAGTTGCTTATGCCCATCTTCGAATACATATGCCGCGACTGCAACCAGCGCTTTGAAGCCCTGGTGTATGGCGCGCAAAAACCAGAGTGCCCGCACTGCGGCGGCCGTAAACTGGATACCCAGCTCTCCGTATTTGCGGTGAGCAGCAAGGGCAGTTCCGCTTCCACAACAGGGGGCGCCCCCTGCAGCACCTGCGGCGACCCGCGCGGGGCGGGCGCCTGCTCGCTTCCCAACCTGGACTGATACTCTGGGCGCCGCTTGCCCGCAAGTGGCGGCGCCGCTTCGTTTTATCTCCGGTTACCGAAGGAATCGAAACCCGCTCTCGCGCGTAACTTGGCCGTACCCGGCGCGCAGGTTACCATTTTTTCGCAACACTCCCCAGAAGTCCATTGTCATCCCCCAGAAACTCAGGGCCACTATGGACCGCCGTCGGGAACCACGGGTAACAGCCGCTCTTCCGGTTCGCGTCTGGGGTATTGACGCCTACGACCAAGCCTTCAGCCAGATTGTTTCCGCGCGCAATGTGAGCACCGAGGGCGCGCTGTTGACCGGCATGCGGCACCGCGTACGCATGGGCGAAATTCTGGAACTGCAGTACAGCGGGCGCAAAGCCGAGTTTCGCGTGGTCTGGATATCGGAATCGTGCGATGGCATGCGCTCCCAGGTGGGCATCAAGAGCCTGCCCTCGGAAAACTGCATCTGGGATGTCAACCTGGAACAGTGCTGCGAGTTCGTGGGCAATGGCTAGAAAAGCAGGAGTCAAGTTGTCAGGAGTCGGGAGTCAGCAAGCAGGAATCAGCAGGCAGCCTGTAGGTGTCGTCAATCCTTCCTTAATTTCGAAAGCCAACCGCCTACTCCGCGCGCAGGGCACCATGTCCCCTTCTCCCATGGTTAGACTATGGAAGTCCTGGAGGTTAGCAGGAAGGGTCAAGCGGTGAGTTGTTCACCTTCAGCGATGACTTCTGGCTACTGCCTACTGGATATTGGCTACGGGGCACTGTTACCCTCGCCACAGGCGCACGTAACCTGCGTCACAGCCGGCCGGGTCGCATCTGAAATAAAGTAGGGAAAGAAATAGGAGGAGACGCATGTCCACGCCCTGGGCGCACCGGTTTGCGCAGCGTACCAAAGCGGTCAAAAGCTCGACCATCCGGGAACTGCTGAAGCTGACGCAGCGGCCGGAAGTAATCTCCTTCGCCGGCGGCCTGCCCGCTCCCGATATATTTCCGGTGGAGCGCTTTCAGAACGCCTGCCACCGCGTGCTCGAAGCCAAGGGCGCGATGGCGCTGCAGTACAGCGCCTCCGAGGGCTACACGCCGCTGCGCGAGTATCTGGCCCAGAAGATGGCGCGCTACGGCATCATCGCCGGCGTGGACAACGTGCTCATCACCAGCGGCTCGCAGCAGGCGCTCGACCTGATCGGCAAGCTGCTGATCAATCCCGGCGACCGCGTTTTGGTGGAGGCACCCACCTACCTGGGAGCGCTGCAGGCCTTCAACGTCTATGGCGCCGAGTACGTCACCGTCCCCATTGACCAGGACGGCCTGCGCACCGAACACCTCGATGAGGCGCTGCGCTCCGGCCCCAAGTTCATGTACATCCTGCCCAACTTCCAGAATCCGGGCGGGGTCACGTTGTGCGAGCCGCGGCGCCACGAACTGGTGCTGCTGGCGGACAAATACGGCATTCCCATCATCGAGGATGACCCTTATGGCCAGCTGCGATTTGAAGGCGAGCACTTGCCGCCCCTGCTGGTGCTGGACCGCGACAACCTGCGCCGCGATGACGGCAAGCTGGGCAACGTCATCTACCTGAGCACCTTTTCCAAGACGCTGGCGCCAGGTATCCGTCTGGGCTGGATTGTGGCCCCTCCGGATGTGATCACCAAGCTGGTGCAGCTTAAACAGGGCGCGGACCTGCATAGCAGCACCTTCGACCAGATGGTGGCCTACGAGGTAGTGCACGACGGCTTCCTCGACGAGCACGTGAAAAAGATTCGCGCCGTTTATCGCGAGCGGCGCGACGTGATGCTGGCCGCCCTGGAGGAGTATTTTCCACCTGAGGTGACCTGGACCCATCCCCACGGGGGGCTGTTCCTGTGGGTCACTTTGCCCGAAGGCATGGATATGCAGCACCTGTTCCAGGCGGCAGTGCGGGAAAACGTGGCCTTCGTGCCCGGGGACTGCTTCTACCCCGGCGGCGACGAGGGCAACCGCCACATGCGCCTGAATTTCTCCCACTCCACGCCGCAGCAGATCCGCGAAGGCATTCGCCGCCTGGGCCTGGTGGTGGCGCGCGAACTGGCAGCCCACCACCCGGGAGCGCTGGCCGGAATGGAGCGCTAGCCGGAAGCACTCAGCCAGCAGCACTCAGCATTCAGCCCCTCAAGCTGAATGCCTGTGCGCCCTTTACTGCCGGCGCTTCCGGTGGTACAAAACCCGCACTGTCTCCATTGACAACTGGCAACTAATCGCTAAAACGGCCAGGTCTGGTGTGGCTGACCATCGCGGGAGGGAAATGATGGATGACTTTTCACGGCGCAAGTTTCTGCGTGATGCCGCATGGGCGCTGCCCGCGGCGGCCATCGGCGGCACCGCGCCGGCCGAATTGCATGCGGCCACGGAGGCCGAGGGGAAAAAGCTGAAGGTAATCGTGGCCGGCGGACATCCGGGCGACCCGGAATATGGCTGCGGTGGAACCGTTGCCCGCTACAGCGGCGCCGGCCATGCCGTGACCTTGCTGTACCTGAACCGCGGCGAGGGCGGCGTTCCCGGCAAGTCGCCCCAGCAAGCCGCGGCCATCCGCACGGCGGAGGCAGAGAAGGCCTGCGAACTGCTCGGAGCGACTCCGCTGTTTGCCGGCCAGATTGACGGCCACGCTATCGTGGACAAGGCTCACTACGACAGCTTCGCCCGCATCATTGAAGGCGAGAAGCCGGACGTGATGTTCACCCAGTGGCCCATTGACGGCCATCCCGACCATCGCGCCACCTCCATGCTGTGCTACGAAGCCTGGCTGCGCATGGATAAGAGTTTCGGCTTTTACTACTACGAGGTCTCCGATGGCGAGGACACGCTGATGTTCTCGCCGCGGGAGTACGTTGACATCAGCGCCCTGGAAGGGCGCAAGCGCGCCGCCTGCTACGCCCATACCAGCCAGAGCCCGGATCATTTCTATGCTCTGCAGGACCAGGTGGCCCGCTTCCGCGGGGTGGAGAGCGGCGTGGGCGCGGCGGAAGCTTTTGCGCGTCACATTCAGAGCCGGGGCGGACGGTTGCCGTAAGACGGTCCTGGCTCTGAGTTTTTAGCTCTTAACAGAACAAATGCTGAGAACCAGGTACTGGGTGGCAAGCACTGGGTCCAGGTCGTGGAACCGAGCTACGCGCCGGCGCCTGCCGCCTTTGCTTTGGGGGCGCCCGCGGAAAGCGCTGTCTGGGCTTCCTTGATGCCGGCCTGGATGTTGACCTCCAGATCGAGGTGGGGCACAGGGGAAGCCGCTGCCGCCTGGAACAACTGCAGCGCGTCCTGGGGCCGGCTGAGCCGCTTGAGGCACAGGCGCGCTGCCGCCAGTTGGGCCATCAAGCCCGTGCGCTGGGAAGAATAATTTTCGGCGAGGCTCAAATACTCGCTCAGCGCGCGCTCATAATTCTGTTGCCCTTCCAGGGCGCGGCCCAGCTCCAGCCAGGTGTTGGCCGGCAACTGGGCGCCGCCCGCGTTGAGGAATTCCTCGTAATCCTGCCAGGCCGCTTCCGGCTCGCGCAGCTTCAGGTGCAGGGCGCAGAGCTGGGCCGTGGCTTGCTGGAAGGCGGTGCTGTCGCTCTTTTTCCGGTACACATCGCACAACAGGATGGCGGCATCCACCGAGTCGGGCCGCGCCGCCAGGTGTTGCTTCAGGAGGTCGCCGGCGGCATCGAACTGGCCCTGCTCAATCAGCTCATGGGCCTGGTCAATCTGCGGGTCAGCCGTCCAGCTTACCTTGGATTCAACCGCCTGGTTTGCCTTTTGCTCCAGCCCTGAGTAGCGCAACGCCACCGCCGCTATCGCTCCGAAAGCGAAGCCGCCCACGTGGGCCCAGTGGGCTACGCCGCTGGCGCCGCCAAACGCCGCGCCATAGAAAACTTCCAGCACCAGCCACAGCGGCAACAGGGTGTAGGCAGGCGCGTTGAAGCGGATGATGCGAAAGGCGAACAGCCACGCCATGCGAATCTTCATCTTGGGGAAGCGCACCAGGAAGGCGCCCATCAGGGCTGCCACCGCTCCTGAAGCACCCAGCGTGGGCACCAGGCTGCCGGGATTGGCCCAGGCATGAAATTGCAGCGCCGCCGCTCCGGCCACAAGATAGAACACGGTGTAAAGCGGACGGCCCCAAACGTCTTCCAGGACAAATCCCG
>DASVBI010000621.1:0-15019 GCA_036375915.1 Terriglobales bacterium
TGAGCAGGTCCTGAACGGGGCGCACCGGCTCCTTTTCCGGCACGTACATGGTGTCGGTGGGCACGAACGGCGCGGCGGCAATGAAGGGATCGCTCAGGTTGCGGGTAATGGCGTTCTTGATCAGCAACTGCTGCAGCTGCAGTCCGGTCTGGGCGATGATGAGGTCCTGCTTGCGGCTGGCGACTTCGTTCTCCGCCTGGGTTACTTCAATGGCCGGCAGGGCGCCGATCCGCACCTGCTCGCGGTTGTCAGAAAGCGTTTTCTCCGCCAGGTTGAGAGAGCGCTCCTTCACCCGCTCGTCCTCGTAGGAGCTCACCAGGTCCCAGTATATGTTCTGGATCTGAGACACCGTGGCGATCACCTGGTTGCGAAATGCCACGTCGGAAATCTCACGGTTGTTTTTGGCGATGCGAATGAAGCGCAGGTTCGGCCCCGTACCGAAGCCGGAAAGCAGGTGCTGCTTCAGCTCTGCCCGAAACTGGGAGAACACTTGCGGCACCAGCAGGTCGAACTGGCTGTTATCGGTGCCACGCAGGTTGTTGAAATCCACGATCAGCTTGGTGCCGCTGGGGAAGGCCTGCGTGTACTCAAAATTGGCGTTGGTGGTGTTCTGCTGGAAAACGCCGACCTGGCCGATGGTGACCGCGTTATTGATGGGCTGCGCCAGGTGTTCGATGTCCATTTTGGCGGTCAGTTGGGGATCGTAAGACTCTAAGCGCGCGCCCACGCCCAAGGTGGACTCTACCAGTCCCGAAGCTCCCCCGCCAGCTCCGCCCGCCCCTCCGGTAGTACCGCCGGCGCCCTGGCCCTGGGCTCCGGTGCCGAAGCCGCCCACGCCTCCGCCCGGCGTTCCCTCCACCAGGCCGGTGGCCACGCCGCGAATTTCCGAGCCCGCCTGGGCCCGCAGAACGTCGGTGTCCGCGATGGAGAGGTTGTAGCGGGCAATGGCGATGTCCAGGTTGTTTTCCAGCGCCAGCGCCACCGAGTCACTGAGCGACAGCATGAGCTTGCCGTCTCGCATCAGCGTCTCCAGCCGCGGCGTGTTGGTCAGCTTGGGCTCCGGCACCTGCACCGAAGAGTAGGGGTTGATTAGATTGGGAAACTGCGATCCGGCGTTGGGGAAGCGGAACACTTGAGCCGAGGAAGGAGCCGCCGCCACCAGCAGGAACAGGCCACACATCGCACCGAATGCTTTAGTCAGTTTTTTCATATTCACCACACCATAGAATTGGAACGGATGCCTTCTGTTGAGGCGTTTAGCGGGTTCTTGGCCGCTGCCGAGGTCCTGAGCGCAGCGCAGCACCCGTCCTTACTCGTAGCGCAGCGCGGCCATGGGATCAACCTTGCTGGCACGCCGCGCCGGCACATAGCTCGCCAGCACGGCAACGGCAGCGATCATCAGCCCGACACCAGCGAAGGTGATTGGATCGTCCGCTTTCACGCCGAACAACAGCGTGGACATCAGGCGCGCCAGAACCAGCGCTCCCACCAGTCCCAGGCCCAGCCCGGCAGCGGCCGCCATTACTCCTTCCCGCAGAACCATCCTTAAAACGCTGGCGGCTTGCGCGCCCAGCGCCATGCGCACTCCGATCTCTTGCGTGCGCCGGCTCACCATGTAAGCCAGCACGCCGTAAAGCCCGATGGCAGAAAGCGCCAGGGCCAGCCCGGCGAAGGCAACCAGCAGGTACATGGTGAAGCGCTGTTGCGAAACGCTATCCCGCAGCGCCTCGCTCAAGGGCTGCACTTGAAAAAGGGGCAGGTTCTTGTCCAGGCTGAAGACGGCCTGGGCCACGGCGGGCGCCAGCGACATGGGATCACCACTGCCTCGCACCACCAGACTCATATCGCCGTAGGCTCGCCGGGGCAGGTACATTTCCGGGCGCTCGGCGGCATCCAGCGACAACTGGTGTGTATTGGGCACTTCCCCAATCACCTGCTCCCGGGTGGAGCTTCCGTTCTGGTCCAGGTAGAGCACTTTGCCCACCGGATCCTGGTGGGGCCAGAGTTGCTGCGCCAGCGCCTGATTCACGATGGCCATGCCCACTCCTTGCTCGGCTTCCTGGCGGGTGAAGTCCCGCCCGCGCAAGAGCGGCGAGCCCATGGCCCGGAAATAATCTTCGGATACGTACTGGTAGTCCGCGGTGCGGTTCGAGGTCTTGGCGCTCTCTCCTTCCAGATGGATTCCGCTCAGGGAAATGCTCTGCATGGGCAAGCCGCTGGACAAGGCGGCGGAGCGCACGCCGGGAATTGCGGGCAGCGACTGCAGCAGTTGCGCGCAGAAGGCACGCTGCTGCTCAGGATTGGAATAGCGAAGCTGCGGTAATGCCAATTGTGCCGTTAGCACATGCTGCGGTTGGAAGCCCGGATCCTGCGCCAGCAAAGCCCGCAGGGTCCGCACCATCAGCCCCGCCCCCGCCAGCGGGATCACCGCCAGCGAAATTTCCGCCACCACCAGCAGGGTGCGCAGGCGGCGCGAAATTCCAGCGCTTCCCGCCCGCGAACCTTTGGAAATCGTGTGTTGAATATCCTGGCGGCCCACGTGCAGGGCCGGAGCCAAGCCAAACAGCACCCCGGCCAGCAGCATCACGCCCAAGGTAAAGGCCAGCACATAGGGATCAATACTGAGCTGGTGCAGCCCAAGAATGTCAGCGGGCGCCAGCGCCCGCACGCCGCGAATGCCCCACCAGGCCAGCAGCAGGCCGGCCGCGCCGCCCAGAACGCTGAACAGCAGGCTTTCGCTCATCGCCTGGCGAACCAGGCGTGCGCGGTTGGCGCCCAGCGCCACCCGGATGGCAATTTCCTTTTCCCGGCCCGCGGCCCGCGTCAACAGCAGATTGGCAACATTCACGCAGGCGATGAGCAACACGAAGCCAACCACAAATTGCAGAATCAGCAAGCTGCGACGCAGCGTGCCAGCCACGTTCTCCGTGTACAAGGTGAAGACGTTCGTGCCGTAGTCGCGATACTGGTCCGGCTTCTCCCGGCGCAAACCGGCCTCGATCACCTGCAGTTCACTGCGCGCCTGGGCCAGCGGCACGCCCGGCCTCAGCCGTCCCAGCACCACGTTTTCACTGTTCTGCAGAATTTCCTTCGGCTGGCTGGAACTGGAATTCATCGGGACCCAGAGGTCCGGCTTGTCCTGCGAAAGGCCTTCCCACATGGCCGGCAAATGAAAGCTGGCAGGCAGTACACCGATGATGCGGTACTTGACGTCATTCAAGGTCAGGTCGCGGCCTAACACCTGCGAGCTTTCGCCGAACATCTTCTGGTAAAGCGCGTGACTGATGATCACCACGCGGTCCTGGCCGGGTTCGCCTTCCTGCGGCGCGAAAGTGCGGCCCAGCTCTGCGTTCACTCCCAGCAGGGAGAAGAAATTACTGGAGGCGGTCGCCGAATCTACCCGTTCCGGTTTCGCAATGCCGGTAAGGTTAACCGCCGAGTGCGACGAGGAGCCTTGGCTCACTCCTGTGTGATATGCCGCGATATCCTGAAGCGAATGCGCCTCCTTTTTCCAGCGCAAGTAACTCTCCAGCCGTACCGGAAGGCGCTGGCCGATGAACCCTTCCACCTGCGGGTTGGTCTCCCAGAGCGCCACCAACTGGCTGGGGTTATAAAAGGGCAGCGCGCGCAGCAGCACCGCGTTGACGGCGCTGAACATGGCCGTGTTGGCGCCAATACCCAGGGCCAGGGTAATAATGGCCACGGCGGTGAAGCCGGGGCTCCTGCGCAGCAGGCGCAGCGCGTACTGCAGATCGCGTAAGAAAGTCTCCATGTTTACCTCACATCACCACCCTTTCCACAACCGGGAAAGGTGGGGCACCCGATCCGCTACTCGTAGCGCAGCGCCACGATCGGGTCCACCCGGGTCGCCCGTCGCGCCGGCAAATAGCTGGCAGCCACTGCCACCAGCACCAGCAGGAGCGCCAGCGCCACCAGAACCGCGGCCTGCAGCGTGACCACGCCAAAGAGGAACGTCGCCATCAACCGGCTCAGCGCCACCGCCACCGGTATGGCCACAGCCAGCCCCAGCCCGGAAAGCTTAAGCGCCTGTCCCAGCACCAGGCGGAGCAGTTGCCGCGGGCGCGCGCCCAGCGCTGCGCGCACGCCAAATTCATGCATGCGCTCCTCCACCGTATGCGCCAGCACTCCATAAACCCCTACCGCCGAAAGCGCCAGCGCCACCCCGCCAAACACCATCATCAGAAACCCCATGAGCCGCACCGGCGAGATGGAATCGGAAATGACTCCCTGCATGTCCTGCACCTCGCTGACAGCGACCTGAGGATCCATGCGCTGCACCAGGCTGCGGATGGCAGGCGCCAACCCCGCTGAGTCATAGGAAGTGCGCGCCACCACGTTCATTACGCTGTGTGGCGCCTGCTGATAGGGCAGATAGATGGTGGGTGTCGGCCTGGGATCGAACCAGTTCTGCTTCACATCCCCCGTAACCCCTACCACCGTCAGCCATGGGCTGGGCGAGGAGGTTGTACCGAACTTGAAACGGCGTCCGACAGGGTCGCTGCCCGGCCAGAAGCGCGCCGCCATGCTTTGGCTGACCAGCGCCACCAGCAGGGCGCTGCTGGTATCGTGCTCGGTGAAATTGCGTCCCTCGAGCAGCGGAATGTGCAGCGCCGGGAAGAACCCCGCGCTGGCCGTCTGCCGGCGGGCGCTCAGCAGATCGCTCTCCCGGAAAGCGGGCTTTCCCTCCACCGCGAAGGCGACCTGGGCGTTATCCACGTTGCTGGCAGGAATGTTGCTGGCGATGCCCACGCTCTGCACTCCCGGCAGGCCGGAAATTCCCTGCAGCATGCGCTGCTGGAAGGCGTTGATGCCGGCAGCATCCGTGTAGCTGCGGCCGGGCAGAGCCACCTGCATGGTGATGACGTTCGCTGGCTGCAGCCCGCTGTAAACATCCACCAGGTGCAGGAAACCTTTAATCATCAGCCCTGCGCCTACCAGCAGCACCATGGCCGCCGCCACCTGGCTGACAATGAGCGCGCTGCGCAGACGGTTCCGCCCGCTGGCCGTGCGTTCCCCGCCTTCCTTCAAGGCCCGCCCGGGATCGAGCCTTCCGGTCCGGAAGCTCGCTCCCGCCGCCAGCAGCGCCCCAACCCCTATCGCCAGCGCCACGGTGAAAGCGAGGACCGCCGGATTGAGCTGGATGTTTTGCCACCCGGCCACCCACTTGGTGATGCCTGGAGGAATGCTCTGGCGGATCAGGTTGATGCCGGCGAGCGCCACCGCCGTGGCCACGGTTCCCGCCGCCAGCGCCAGCAGCATGGTCTCAGTCAGCACAATGCGCAGCACCCGGCTGCGGGTGGCTCCCAAAGCAACCCGGACCGCCAGCTCCTTCTGCCGCGAAATTAACCGGGCCAGCAGCAGGTTGCCCAGGTTGGCGCAGGCCAGCAGCAGCACGAACACCGCCGCCGCCTGCAGCATCAGGAAGATGGGCGTGGTGTATTCGTATTCTTCCCGGAGCAGAGGCAGCGACAGGATGGTCCGTCCGGAGTTGGTTTGGGGATATTGCTTCTGCAGCCGGGTAGCCAGGGTTTCCAGTTCCACCTCGGCTTGCTTGTCCGAAACTCCCGGGCGCAGGCGCGCCACCAGGGAGAGTGCCGGCTGTCCGCGGTCGGCCTTCCGGTCAGCGCCCATCGCCAGCGGCACCCAGGCTTCCGTTCCCACCGGGTAGGCGTAGCCCTCCGGCATGATGCCCACCACCGTGGCCGCGCGCCCATTCACCTGCACGGTGCGGCCCAGCAGCCCAGGATCGCCACCGAACCGCCGCTGCCAGTAACCATGGCTGACGATCAGCACGCGGTCGTGGCCGGGCTGCTCTTCGTCGGCGGTAAAGCCGCGGCCCCTGGCCGGCTGAACTCCCAGAACGGCAAAAAAGTTGGCCGAAATTGCCGCCCCCTCCACCCCATCCACCTGGCTCCTGTCGCCAATGTTGAGATTGGAAAATGAGGACGCGGCCAAATCCTGAAACGAGCGTGCGTCCCGCTTCAAATCGTAGAAATCGGCGGCAGCGAAAGTGTCGGTATCGAAGTCGGCGTCCTGGTTGGGGCTGCTCTCGCGCACCAGCATCAGCTGTTCCAGCTTAGGAAATGAAAAGGGATGGAACAGCAGCGCATTCACTACACTGAACACGGCGGCATTGGCGCCAATGCCCAAGGCCAGCGTCAGCACCGCCACTGTGGTGAAGCCGGGGCTCTTACGGAGCATGCGCAGGCTGTAGCGAAGATCGTGCAGCAGAGTTTCCATATCAGCCTCAAATCACTGCGGGTGCCCCACCTTTGCGGTTTTTGCAAGGGTGGGATCCTTCACTCGTATCTCAGCGCCACCATGGGATCAACCTTCGTCGCCCGGCGCGCGGGAATAAAGCTGGCCAGCAGCGCGGACGCCACCAGCACCGCCGCCACCACAATAAACGTCCATGGATCGAGCGGGCTCACTCCAAAAAGCAGTCCGGCCAGCAACCGGGTGGCAGCGACGCTGGCCAGCAGACCAGCGGCCACCCCCGCCAGGGCGACGCGAATTCCCTGCCCCACCACCAGGCGCATAAGGTCGCGCGCGTTCGCGCCCAGCGCCATGCGCAATCCCATCTCGTGCATGCGCTGGCTTACCGAATAGGAGAGCACCCCGTAGAGGCCGATGGCAGCCAGAAGCAGCGCCAACATGGCAAATGCTCCCAGCAGGCTCATGCTGAAACGGCGCTGTGCCACGGAACCAGCCAACACATCGCTCATGGTGGTTACGCCAAACACCGGCAGGTCTTTATCCACCGACCAGATTTCGCGGCGGGCGGCGCTGGCCAGGCTGGCAGGATCGCCGGCGCTACGCACGACGAACACGGCGTGGCGGCTGGTGCCACTCGCCACCTGGAAATTCGACATGTAGATCATGGGAGCGACGTCGGCGTCGAGCGCGGAAAATCTGACGTCGCCAGCCACTCCCACGATGGTGAACGGGGGGTGGGCGCCCCATAGAAGCCTCTTGCCGATGGGATCCTGGCCAGGAAAGTAGGTGCGGGCTAAGGCCTCATTGATGACAGCTGCGAGAGGCGCTGACTCGGTGTCCTGCTCCCGGAAACCGCGTCCGCGAAGCAACGAGATTCCCATCACCCGGAAGTAGTCTTCGCTGACCAGAGCATTGTCAGCGTTATGAAACTCATTAGGCGGGTGACCTTCGATGCGGAAGCCTATCCCCCTGGGGTCCGCAAGCGGAAGATTGGTGACGAACCCGGCCGAGAGCACGCCCGGCAGCTTTCGCAGGCGGGCTAGGATTTCGCGTTCCGCTAGCCCACACTGCTCCGCTTTCGGATAGCGGGTATCGTCGAACTGGGTGCGCGCAACCAGCACCCCGCCGGCGTTGAAGCCCGGGGGCACGCGCAGCACGCGGATAAAACTGTTGAGCAGCAATCCGGCGCCCACCAACAGCAGCAGCGAACACGCCGTCTCCAGCACCACCAGCGCGTCGCGTAAACGCAGCCGTTCCCGGCTGGCGCCGGCCCGCGCGCTGGCTTCTTTCAGCGCCGATTGCAGGTCGCTTCGCGAAGCCCGCCACGCGGGAGCCACGCCGAACAGAATTCCCGTGAGTACCGACAGCGCGACGGCAAACGCCAGCACCAGCGGATCAATCGCCACATCCTGCAGGCGGGGGA
The DNA here is from genome assembly GCA_036375915.1 of Terriglobales bacterium. Taxonomy (GTDB): domain Bacteria; phylum Acidobacteriota; class Terriglobia; order Terriglobales; family Acidobacteriaceae; genus JAICWP01. The sequence continues at coordinate 7,661 of DASVBI010000621.1, forward strand.
CTTGCTCCGGACCGAACGCCACCAGCAAGCGAACCGCCCAGAAAGCGGCGAAAAGGCCCAGCGCTCCTCCGGCCGCAGCCAGCAGCACGCTTTCCGTCAGGAACTGCCGCAACAGCCGCGCCTGGGAGGCGCCCAGGGCCGCCCGCAGCGCCATTTCCCGGCTGCGCGCCGTGGCCCGCGCCAGCAGCAGATTGGCCAGATTGGCGCAAGCGATCAGCAGCACGAACCCCACCGCTCCCAGCAGCACCAGCAGCATGGGCCGCACCTTGCCCACAATATCGGCTGCGAGCGGGCTGGCGGTCGGCTTCACGTAAACGGTGCCGTTGTAAAACTGCGGGTATTGCTTCTCAAAGTCGGCGGCAATGCGCGCAACGTCTTCCTGCGCCTGCGGCAGCGAAACTCCGGGCTTCAGACGCGCCACCGTAAAGGTGCCAAACTCCCGCACCCGGTCGGCAATCTCATCCTGGGTAAACGCCACCGGCACCCACAACTCCGCCCGCTCCGAGTAGGGCAGGGTAGAAAATGGGAACTGGAACGACGCGGGCATCACCCCGATCACCGTATAGGGCCGGCCATCCAGGTCAACAGCGTGGCCCAGAATGTTGCGATCAGCAGCGAAACGCCGCTTCCACAATCCATAACTGAGGATCGCAACCTTGGCCGCGCCCGGCCGGTCTTCCTCCACTGTATAGGCGCGTCCCATCATGGGTTGCACTCCCAGCACCGAGAAGAGGTTGGCGCTGGCTTGCGTGATGTGAATGCGCTCCGGCTGGCCGGAGCCGGTCAGGTTCACTGTGTCGTTCTTGTATCCGGCAACAGCGCTGAAAACCCGGTTGTGGTCGCGGTAGTCGAGATATTCTCCGCTGGAGGTGCCCACCTGCGGGAAGCCGATGCCGGGCAGGTTCTCCCACAGCATCACCAGGCGCCCGGGATCGCGATACGGCAGCGGCCGCAGCAGCACCGTGTTGATCACGCTGAAGATGGCCACATTGGCTCCGATGCCGATGGTTAGAACCAGAAGCGCCACCACGGTGAAGCCCGGGCTCTTGCGCAGCATGCGCAGCCCGTAGCGAAGATCGTTGAGCAAACCCTTCATATGGCCTCAGTTCACATCGCAGGTGCCCCACCTTTGCGCTTTATGCAAAGCTGGGAATGTTTACCTTCCCCCTCCCGAAGCCGCCGGCGCCGATTCTCCCTCGCCCTTCGGCGCCTTGGGATCGTTTACTACCCAGCCATCGAACAACTGAATGGTGCGGTGCCCGTAGGAGGCGTTCACCTCGGAATGTGTGACCTGAACGATGGTGGTGCCCTGGTCGTTCAGTTTCTTGAACAGCTCCATGATTTCCTTGGCCTGGCTGGAGTGCAGGTTGCCGGTGGGTTCGTCGGCCAGGATCAGCTTGGGGTTTCCCACCACGGCCCGCGCCACCCCCACCAACTGCTGCTGCCCGCCAGAAAGCTGGCTGGGATAGAGGTCCTTCTTGCCCACAATCTGGAAACGGTCCAGCGTCTCCGCCACCATGGCCGCGCGCTGATGCCGCGAGATATTGCGGTAGGAGAGCGGCACGTCCAGGTTTTCATAGACCGTCAGGTTGTCCAGCAGGTGATAGCTCTGGAAGACGAAGCCTATGTATTGCCGGTTCAGCTCGGCCCGCTTCTTGCGATCGAGCTTGTGCACGGCTTGGTCGAGGAAGTAGAACTCGCCCGTCCAGGAGTCATCCAGCATGCCCAGAATGCTGAGCAGCGTGGTCTTCCCTGCCCCCGAGGGCCCCATGATGGTAACGAATTCGCCCGACTGGATGTCCACATTGACGCGGCGCAGCACATAAGTCACCCCCGGACCAGTTTTGTAAGTGCGTTCCACATTTCGCAACTGAATCATTGATCAGCTCCTCACCCTTCCATTGCCGTAACCCGTGTTACTCGTACCGCAGCGCCACCATGGGATCCACTCTGGCCGCGCGCCAAGCTGGAATGTAGCTGGCGATGAGTGTGACCAGGGCCAGCACCAGAGCAACCACGGCAAAGGTGGCGGGATCGGCGGCGCTGACCTCAAACAGCAGCCCCTTCAGGGCGCGCGTGGCGGCAAAAGCCGTGACCGCGCCCACGCCGATGCCGATGAGCGCCAGGCGCATCGCGCTGCTCAAAACCATGACCAGCACCTTCCACCGGCTGGCCCCCAGCGCCATGCGCAGCCCGATCTCGTGCGTGCTCTGCGTCACCGCATAAGAGATCACGCCATAGATGCCCACGGCGGCGAGCACCAGGGCCAGAGCCGCAAAAACGCCCAACAACAACCGCGTGAATCGCCGCGCCGCCAGCGAGTCATTGATGACGTCCTGCATGCTTTCTTCGTTGTACATCGCCATTTTCCCGTTGATGCCGGTGACCACCCGCTTCAGCGAGGGCACCACGGCGTAGGGGTCGCCCGCGGTGCGCGCCACATACGAGGCATCGCTCGATGCCAGGTTCATGACGCTGTCCGGGAACTGGCGGTAAGCGATGTACATCTGGGAATGGACTTTGGCGGTGGCATCGGCGTCGAGTCCCCAATGCTTCACATGGCCAACGATGCCGACCACTTCGCACTGCATGGGCACCAGGTCAAAGTTAAGGTGCTGGCCCAGCGAATCCTGGCCGGGAAATGCTTTGCGGGCCAGGTCCTGGTCAATGTCTATGGAGCAGGTGGTCTGTTCATTGTCCTGCTCTGTCAGATATCGGCCGCGCAACAGAGGAATGCGCATGGCGCTGAAATAGCCGGGGGCAATGCCATAAAACAGCGCCATATCCATCTGGCTCTGTTCCGCCGGCTTGGGACGTCCCTCCACCCAATAGGGAAGCTCGGAGTCGCCATTCATGGGCAAGCCTCCGAAGACTATGCTGACCGCCTTGATGCCGGGAATGGATTGCATTTGCTGCATGGTCGCGGTCAGCCCGTTGCGAATTTCCGCGGGTGTGCCGTGCACGGCGGGGGACCCGGCCACGCCGAAGGTGAGCACATCGTGCGGGTCGAAGCCGGCATCCACGCTCCACAGCCGCGACATGGTGCGGATCATCAGGCCGGCGGAGGCGGTCAGCACCAGCCCCAGGGCCACCTCCACCACCACCAGCGAGCGCTGCAGTCCGTGGCGGCTGGTAGTGCCGCGACCGGCTTCCTTCAAGGTTTCATTCAGGTCGGCGCGGGAGCTTTGCAGCGCGGGTGTGACTCCGAATAGCAGGCTGGCCAGAATGGAGATGAGCGCGGTAAACCCGAGCACCGAGGAATCGAGATGAATCTGGTCGGCCCGCGGCAGGACGTCGGCCAAGCGGGAGACGAACAGCCGGTTTAGCGAGAAAGCGACTGCCAGGCCGAGCGCCCCGCCGGCCAGGGCCAGCAACAAACCCTCGGTCAGCAACTGGCGCATGATCCGCACCGGGCTGGCTCCCAGGGCGCCGCGCACCGCAAATTCGCGGCGGCGCGCGCGGGAACGGGCCAGCAGCAGGTTGGCCACGTTGGCGCAGGCAATCAGCAGCACGAATCCCACCGCCGCCAGCAGCACCAGCAAGGGCGCGCGCACGTCGCCTACCAGGTCCTCGCGCAGGGAAACGGAAGTGATGCCTCGATCCTTATCCTGCTTGGGAAATTCCTGTGCCAGTCCGGCGGCGATGCTGTTCAGTTCCGATTGCGCCTGCTGCGGCGAAATCCCAGGGCGGAGGCGTCCCACAACCCGCATCCCCATACCCACGCCGCGATCCCAGAACAGCGGCTCCGTCCACTGGCCGATGGGGATGATGAAGGAAACACGTTGCAGCGTCACATCGTCGCTGGGCACCACGCCGATGACGGTGTAAAGGTTGCCGTTCAGAGTGATGCTGCGCCCCAGGACCTCAGCCTTGCCGCCAAAGCGCGTCTGCCAGAGGCTGGAGGTGAGCACCACGACGGGCGCAGCACCGCGGCGGTCTTCATCGGCGGTAAAGGTCCGGCCGATGATGGGCTTGATTCCGAGCAGGGGGAACATGGTGGAAGAGGCCATCTCGCCCCGCAGGCGCTCGGGATTCGCCTGCCCGGTCAGATTGAAGCTGTCGGTACGGTAGGCGGCCATCGCCTCGAACGAGCGGCTGCGCCGCTGCCAATCGAGAAAATTGAGATAGGAGACCGAAGCCTGGGCGAACTGCGGCATGCGGGTGTAGAGCTTCAGCAGGCGGTCAGGCTGGGGATAAGGAACCGGCCGCAAAAGCACCGCGTTCACAATGCTGAACATGGCGGTGTTGGCGCCAATGCCCAGCGCCAGAGTAATCACGGCTACGACACTGAAGCCCCGGCTGTGCCGCAACGTTCGCAGCGCGTAACGCACGTCCTGCAGCAAAGTCTCCATATCCACCCTCAAATTGTGTAGGCGCAGGCGCCCTTCGACTTCGCTCAGGCTCTCGCCTGCGCGGGCGGCCTTCGCCCGCTTACTCGTACCGCAACGCCACCATGGGATCCACCTTGGCCGCCCGTCGCGCCGGCACATAACCGGCCAGGGCGGCAGCCAGGGCCAGAACAGCCGTGCAGCCCACGAACACAGCCAAATCCACGCTCACCACGCCAAAAAGCGAACTGGAGAGCAGGCGCGCCATGGCCGTCGCGACCGAAATGCCAATCGCCAGCCCCAAAGCGGCCAGCACCGCGGCGTTCGTCAGGATCAGCCGCTGCACGTCCCTCGGCCGCGCCCCCAGCGCTAAGCGCACCCCGATTTCATGCGTGCGTTGCGCCACCAGGTACGCCATAACCGCATAGATTCCCGCTGCCGCCAGCGCCAGGGCAATGAAACCGAACGTCGTCATCAGGCGCGCCGAGGACTCCACCCCGCTGTTGTCGTCGGAGACGATCTGCTCCAGCGTGCGCATGTCATAGACGGGCTGGTCGCGGTCGAGAGCCTGAACTTGCGCCCGGGCGGCCGCCGCCATTGCCAGCGGATTGCCCCCGGTACGAAGCGCCACCGCCATCGCCTCCTGCGGCACCTGCTTCAGAGGAACGTAGGCCGTGGGGTCGGGCTGTCTGTCGAACGACGACCTCAGGATGTCGCCTACCACTCCCACCACCGTGCGCCACGGCTGTTTGCGGTCGTCGCCCAGGCGCACCCGCTTGCCCAGTGAATCTTCGCTCCCCAAAAAACGGCGCGCGAAGCTTTGGCTGATGATGACTACGGCCGGCGCATTCGCTCCGTCCTGCAAAGTGAACACGCGGCCCTGGTGCAGGGGAATGCGCAGCGTGCGGAAAAAATCAGGCGAGATTACCTGCGAGGCGGCCAGCCGCATTTCCCCCGGCGCGGGTGGCGCTTGGCCTTCAATCGTGACCCAGGTCTGATTCCCGTTCCAGTCGGACGGCAGGCTGCTTGCCGCTGCCGCCGACTCCACGCTCGGCAGCGCCTGAATACGCTCCACCAGCTGGCGATAGAAATCCCCAACCTGCGCCGGGCTGCTATATTTCGCTGCCGGCAGAGTGACCCGGAAGGTCAAAATACCCTGCCGGTCGAAGCCCTGGGCACGCTCCATGAGCGCGCGAAAGCCTTTCACCATCAGGCCAGCGCCCACCAGCAGTACGATGGCGAGGGCGACCTCCGAAACCACCAGCAGGCTGCGCAGCCGATGCCGTCCGGGCGCGCTGCTTCCTCCGCGTGCCCCTTCTTTTAAAGCTTCGTTCAGATCGGGCCGCGACACCTGCAATGCGGGCACCAGGCCTGTCAGCACCCCCACTAGTCCGCCCAGTAACAAGGTGAAGGCCAGGACGCGATAGTCCAGTTGGATGTGTTTCAGTCCGGGTACATGCTCGATAATGAAAGGAGGCACGCCGCGCATCAGCAGCGGCAGCCACCAACTGGAGAGCAGCAGCCCGGCTGCAGCGCCCAGCGCGGCCAGCAGTAAGCTTTCCGCCAGCAGTTGCTGGATAACCCGAGTCCGGCTGGCGCCCAGCGCGCTGCGCAAAGCCACTTCCCTGGCACGTCCCGTTGCCCGCGCCAGTTGCAGGTTGGCAACGTTGGCGCAGGCCAGCAGCAGCACGAAGGCCGCCGCCCCCAGCAGCACCAGCAGAAACTGGCGCGAACCCTGGGTCAGGTCCTCCACCATGCCGATCACGCGCACGCTGTGCCCGGCATTGCTTTGCGGGAATTCCCTGCCTTCGCGCGCCGCAATCGCCGCCAGGTCGTGTTCCGCCTGCGCCTGGGTAACTGCGGGCCTGAGACGGCCTAGTACCAGGAGGAAGTGATGGTTGCGGTCTGCGGCTTCGGCACCGCTCAGAATCAGCGGCGCCCAAGCCTGCGCTCCCGTGGGAAAATCGAAATCCCGCGGCATGATGCCCACCACGGTGCGCGCCTGGCCATCGAATTCCAGGGTTTTGCCCACCAGCGCACGGTTCGCACCCAGGCGCTGCTCCCAAAAGCCGTGGCTGAGCACGACTACGGGAAGGTGGCCCGGCTTGAAATCTTCTGCTGCCAACGCCCGCCCCAACTCGGACGGCATCCCCAGCAGGCGGAAGAAATCGGCCGTCACCTGGTAGCCCTCCACCCGCTCTGGAGTCCCGGAACCGGTCATGTTCGCATTCCAGCCGTGCAGAGCGGCCAGATTTTGAAAGCTGTGGCTCTGCTCCTGCCAATCGCGGAAATTGGCTGCTGCCGCGCTTGCCCGTTCGATATTCTGCTGGGGCGCGGTCTCCCAGATACTCATCACACGGTCCAGTTGCGGAAACAGAAAAGGCCGCAGCAGCATGCCGTTAATGCTGCTGAAGGTCACGGTGTTGGCTCCAATGCCCAGCGCCAGCGTGAGCACCGCTACCGCGGTGAAGCCCGGCGATTTGCGCAGCACGCGCAGCCCGTAGCGGATGTCCTGGACTAACGTCTCCATCCCGGCTGCTCCTTTAGAGAAAAAACGGCCCCCGGTGTTCACGTAACAGGACGAAATTGACGGACAGAGAACCCTAGTTCACTTCGACGGTTTCCTCCACCACGCGTCCGTCAAACAGGTGGATGGTGCGCTCCGCGTGGCGGGCGAAGCGCGGGTCGTGCGTCACCATGCAGATGGTGGAACCTTCGCGATGCAGTTCGCGCAGCAGTTCCATGATGTTTTCGGCATTGCGCGAATCCAGGTTGCCGGTGGGCTCGTCCGCCAGCATGATAGAAGGACTGCCGCCCAGGGCGCGGGCCACCGCCACGCGCTGCTGCTGGCCGCCGGAAAGCTGCGAGGGATAGTGCTTCAGCCGGTGACTCATGCCCACCCGCTCCAGCGCCTCCAGCACCCGCTTCTTGCGCTCCGCCCCCGACATGCCGCGATAGGTAAGGGGGAGCTCCACGTTCTCGTACACCGTAAGATCGCCGATCAGGTTGAAGTTCTGAAAAATGAAACCGA
>DASVBI010000764.1:0-2719 GCA_036375915.1 Terriglobales bacterium
ACCAGCCATCATCAAAGGCATTACTGGTCTCTTCCGGCTTGTTCCAATAGCCCTGGAACACGGACGGGCCCCGCACCAGGATTTCCCCATCTTCAGCGATCTTGCACTCCAGGTTTGCCAGTACCTTGCCGACGCTCCCCAGCCGGTGGTCCTGGGGACTGTTAATGGCGATCACCGGGGAGGTTTCTGTTAGCCCATAGCCTTCATGGATTCGGATGCCCATGTCCGCAAACCAGCCGGCCAGATCGCGGCCCAGGGCGGCGCCTCCGGAAACAAAAATGCGCACCCGCCCTCCCATGGCGTGACGGATCTTCGAATACAGGAGAGCGTTGGCTACTCTCCAGCTCGGAGATAGAGGCTGCTTGCCAGCCAGTATTTCCGCCCTGTGAGCGCCGCCCACCCGCAGCGCCCAATCATAGATCTTCCGCTTGAATCCCCCGCCCGTCTCCCGCAGCACTTTATCCCGGAGCTTTTCGTACACGCGGGGTACTCCCACGAAGATGGTGGGGCGGATCTCGGCAAGGTATTGCTGCATGGAGGCAATGGCAGGACAGTAGGCGATCGTGACCCCGCAGTTGAACAGCACGTAATCGAGGTGACGGGCCGTCACATGCGAGAGCGGCAGAAAGGAAATGCCAATCTGCCCGGGACCCAGGTCGAAGTAGTCCTTGGCATAGAAGAGGTTCGAGACCAGGTTCCCGTGGGTGAGCATCACCCCCTTGGGGATACCAGTCGTCCCCGAGGTATACACGATGGTGGCAAGATCCTCGGGCACAACCGACTGGCCGCGCGCGTCCATTTCATGATCGCGTCCCGACCCGTGGCTCGTCATCAGGCGCTGCATGGGGATGGCCGCGGGAACGCCAACCTCATCCATCACCACCACCTTCTCGATCGCGGTCCGCTCCTTGACGGCAAGGATCTTCTTCAGCTGCTCGGCGGTCGAAACGAAGGCCAGTCGCGCCCCCGAGTCCTGCAGAATGGCCAGAGTCTGCTCTGCCGTTAGCGTGGGATAGATGGGAACATCAGCCGCTCCCAGCAGCATGCTGGCAAAATCGGCCACCGCCCACTCCGGCCGGTTCTCGCTCAGAATGGCAACGTGATCGCCGTGGCCGATTCCCCAGGCGTCCAGCGCCCGCGCTGTTCCCACCACCTTGCGGTACAACTCGCGCGCCGAGATGGGCAGCCACTCCTGGCCTTGCTTGTACAGCATGACCCGTTCGTGGTCGCGCTCCACCACTGAGAAAAAGATGTCATTGATTGTTCGATTCACGGCTTCTCAGCCCCTGCAGATAGATTATTTGCAGCCCAGACTCAGACGAACGCGATTCAGCGGGGGGGAGGGCTTGCGAGCGGGGGCCGCAGGCTCAGTACGTCCGCATGATGTTCTTTCCAAAGCCGAACTTCGTTGCTACAGTGAGCCGCACGGTGTTACGACTGCCGTTCAGCATGTCGGGGAAAAAGTTGAAACGGGCCAGATCGGCGGCAACGCGAAGGCCGAAGTTGGGATGGATCTCCCAGGTGGCTCCGCCTCCGAAGCCCCAAAAAATTGCGTTGTCAGCGGACGCTAGCTTCCCCTTCATCAGACCCTTGACCAGCGTTGCAGCCACCGGGTTTGGGGCGGTCTGGACTTTAGCGTGCAGCAACCCCAGCGCCGGCCGGATGAATAGAGTTACCTTTTTGAACCGCCGGTAATTGAATTGCGGTCCGGCCTGATAGGTGTAGGTGGAGGAAGTGTAAGGAATTCCCCGTGCCAGCGCGCTCGCCGGGAACCCAAGTTGAATCGCCTGCGCCAGCTTCAACTGGGTTGCCGAATTCAGATAAATCGGCAACAGCGTAGAGCCGCCACTAAAAGTACTGAAATCAAAACCGAGCGACAACCAGGGGCGAACGTTCTGGGCAAAGTCGCCATTGAATCCGCGCTGCGTCAGATTCAATGACGGCGTGGCCAGGTAGGAATAACCGGTCACGACGGCGAACTGGGTGATTTCGGTTTGTTGGGAGAAACAGGTGAGGGTTGCCAGCAGGAGAAAAGAAAGGCTTGAAAAAAGGAAACGCCGCATATGACTCTCCTTGCGAATGACGCTCTTTACCAGACAGCGGGGCGGCGCATCATTCAAGAGAAAGGTGGACCATCACAATTCTTGACCGCTGAAAAGTGGGTTGCAGTGATGCCAATCACGTATGACTAGGACATGGCTGATAGAGGCCGGCGTGCCCCCCCGCCGCTGTACCTCGACTTATAGAGCGGGCGAAGGGCGGTTGTCGCCGTTTATGCGGAGTGCCGATTCAGTTGGGACAAGGCGTCTGGCCGCAAAGCTGCCCAGGCAAACGACGGAACTGAAAACATTAGGATGACGGGTTGGAGATGCTCTCAAGGCGAAGGGCACTGCAGCTGTTCTGGATTCATCGTGGAATTCGCGCGCCGAATCTCTTCCAGTGCGGCAGCCGCATCGCTTGCAGGGGAGACAACGTAATCCCCAAAGTCCCAGGAGCGATCCTGCAGGTGCCGGCAGAGAAACGGAATAAGGCGAGGGCTGTGGGTGAAGGCGGCCTCCTGCGTGGCCCAGCTGAATCCCTGCCCCGGCGCGGCTTGGCCAATCACCACACTCAGTTTTTCCTCGATAGCGCGCAGGGCAGGGTCGTAACCAAAGCGTCCCAGCGCAGCTTCCACCATATTGCGAATCACGGGATGCAGGTCGGGAATGGCGTAGGCGCG
>DASVBI010000220.1:0-6450 GCA_036375915.1 Terriglobales bacterium
TCGCGATTTACCATGAACTGGAGAAAGAAGGTATATCGCCCCAACTGTTCGACCGCGTGCACGCCCCCGTTGGCCTCGACATAGGCGCGGTCACCCCGGAAGAGATAGCGGTGGCCATCACCGCCGAACTCATCGCTTTGCGCCGTCACAGCGAAGCGCCCTTGCCGCACCTGCGCTATGCGCGCAAGCAAGCCAGCGCCGACTCCGATTCACCCGCCGAAAGCCCCGCCAACCTGCAGAAGAATTGAACCCACTTGTATTTAGCAATTTGTAATTTGGCGATTTGTAATTTGTAATCTTCACCCCATTTCTACTTTTGTGGCGCGGGCGCCCTCGCCTGCGGCCTTGTAACCCCGGCGTCGCCCGCGAACGCCTTCCCCAGGATGGCGTCATTCCGAGGGCCTTTAGGCCGAGGAATCTCGCGTGGACTTCAGCCCTCCCTCTCCCTGCCGATCGTGCTGATACACGCGAAATACTTCGGCGCTGAAGCGCCTCAGCATGACGCCCGTCGTACGAAGAAATTACAAATGACCCAATCTCCTTGACTTTCGCTATTTGTTCGCCTATTATTCCTCCCCTGTCCCCACCGGGACCACACAGAAAGGATGGCACCATGGCTCTGAGCGCAGCACTTCTCCCCGAATTCGACCAGGAAATGGCCAGCACCCGCAAAACTCTGGAGCGCGTCCCCGACAGCAAGTTTTCCTGGAAGCCGCACCAGAAATCCGCCCCCATGGGCGCCCTCGCGGGTCATCTGGCCAATATCGCCGGCTGGCTTGCCTTCACCATCAAGGAAGATTCCCTTGACCTCGCGCCCGGCGGCAAGCAGATGGAACCGCCGCCCGTTCCGAAAGACAGCAGGCAATTGCTGGCCGACTTCGACAAGAACGTGAAGGACGGCCGCGCCGTCCTGGCCGGCGCCAGCGACGCGGAATTGATGAAGCCCTGGTCGCTGCTCAACAACGGCAAGGTGATTATGACGCTCCCCAAGGTTGCCGTGGTGCGCGGCTTCGTAATGAATCACATGATTCATCACCGCGCCCAGCTCGGGGTCTACCTGCGCCTGAACAACCTTCCCGTGCCCGCCATCTACGGGCCTTCGGCGGATGAAGGCTCATTCTGACCCCATTCTTCCGGGGTTGACCGTTTACAGGGCAGGATGTCGCGGGCGCTTGGCTCGTGATATCTTGCCCTCATGGCGCGTGCTCCCAGCTTCTGCGGCGTGATTCTGGCGGCGGGAGAATCCTCGCGCATGGGACGCGACAAGGCACTTCTGCCCTGGCCGCCGCAGGGAACGACGCCGCGCATCGCGCGCACAGAAACCTTTCTTTCCGCCAACATTCATCTGCTGGAAGCGCACACCGACATGGTGCTGGTGGTGGCCGGCAAGAATGCGCCCAACCTGGCGCCCCTGGTGTATGCCAGCAGCGCCTCTCTGATCGTGAATCCCGCTCCCGAGCGGGGACAGTTCAGCTCCCTGCAGGTGGGATTGCGCGAAGTGCTCAACCGCGGCCGTGATGCCGCTGTCATCACTTTGGTGGACCGTCCGCCGGTAAAAAGCGCCACTCTTACGCAATTGAGAACTGCCTTCATTGACGCCGCCCCGAAAGGACAATGGGCGGTCATTCCGCAGTATGGCGAGAAACACGGCCACCCGGTGCTGATCGGGCGGGAAATGATAGAAGCCTTTCTGCGCGCGCCCGCTACCGCCAGTGCCCGTGAGATTGAACACCAGCACCAGGAGCGCATCGTCTACATCATCGTGGACGATCCCCACGCCACTCTCAATGTGGATACTCCCGAGGATTATGCCCGCCTCCAACATGCCTGAGCAGGCAATCACCTTCCTGGATTCGGTGCTGCAACTTGAGCCCAAGGTCGCTGTGTTTGACTGCGACGGAACGCTGTGGTCGCCGGATGCCGGCGAAGGCTTCCTCGACTGGGAACTGAAGCGCGGTCTGATTGCCCCCGATGTCACCCGCTGGATCCGCGCCCGTTACGCCGACTACAGAGCCGGCAGGGTGCCCGAGGACGTCATGTGCGGGGAGATGGTCGCCATTCACGCCGGTCTGCGCGACCAGACGGTGGAACAGGCTGCGGAAGAATATTTCGCGTGCCACGTTGAGCCCGGGATCTTTCCCGAAATGCGCGAACTGGTGCTCCGCCTGCAGCAGCAAGGCTGCGTCGCCTGGGCGGTCTCCTCCAGCAACCAGTGGATTATTCGCGTGGCCATGGAACGTTTTGCGATTCCACCGCAGCGCATTCTGGCGGCGGAAGTGGCGGTGGAAAATGGGGTGATCACCGATCGCCTGATTCGCATTCCCACCGGACCGGGCAAGGCGAAGGCCATTCGCGAAACCATTGCGGAATCGGTAGATGCCGCCTTCGGCAACACCCGCTGGGACGCCGAGATGCTGCAGCTGGCGAAGCATCCCTTCGCTATCAATCCTACGCGTGATTTCGAGCAGTTCGCGCGTAAGAATGCCTGGACTGTCTATTCCCCCAACAGCACCAGGAATTTGTGATGTAGCAAGCTGCAATTTAGAAATCTGTAAATTTCTCCCTTGTCATCCTGAGCGCAGCAGCCCGAGTCGCTTGTGAATCGGGCCGCGGAGTCGAAGGACCTTGCGCTTCCCGCCGTTGTATACTGTGCGCCCACAAACTGGCGCTCATGTCCTCGACTTCACGCGCGCAGGTTACACCTCTGACGCCCGATCTGGCCCGCCGCGCCCGCCGCCGCATCGCCCGCCGCCTGCTGCCCTTCCTGTTCATCCTCTACATCGCCAATTACCTGGACCGCACCAACCTCGCCTACGCCGCGCTGGAAATGGTCCGCGACCTGCATTTTACCGATCAGGTTTTCGGCATCGGCGCCGGCATTTTCTTTATCGGCTACCTGGGGCTGCAGATTCCCGGCGCGCTGCTGGTGGAGCGCTGGAGCGCCCGCCGCTGGATCGCCGCCATCATGATCGTGTGGGGCGCATTCACGGTGCTGACTGCGGCGGTGCACAGCGCCGGCCAGCTTTATGGCGCGCGCTTCCTGCTGGGCGCGGCCGAAGCCGGCTTCTTTCCCGGCATCATCGTTTATGTCAGCCACTGGTTCGTGCGCGCGGACCGCGCCAAGGCCACCGGCAACTTCATGGCCGCCATTCCGCTTTCCTTCGTGTTCGGCTCCCCACTGGCCGGCTGGATCGTGGAGCAGCACTGGCTGCATATAGAAGGCTGGCGCTGGCTCTTTGTATTGGAAGGCTTGCCGGCCGTGGTTTTGGGGGCTGTCACTTTTTTCTTCCTTTGCGACTGGCCCCGTGACGCCGCCTGGCTCGCCCCCGATGAACGTAATTGGATCACCGGGCAGCTGCAACAGGAGAAGGCCGCCAAAGCCACAGTGCGCTCCTTCAGCATCGGGCAAGCTCTGCGCTCCCGCCCGGTACTGCTTCTTACCCTGGTCAATTTTTTGCAATATATCGGTTTCTAAAGCTTCGTCTTCTGGTTTCCCACCATGCTGAAGCAGTTGTCCGGACTCTCTGACTTCCGCGTTGGAGTGCTGGGAGCGCTGCCTTACCTGGCCGGCTTTGCCGCGCTGCAGTTCAATGGCTGGCACTCCGACCGCACCCTGGAGCGGCGCTGGCATGTAGCGGCTCCGCTCTTCCTGGGCGTAATTGCACTTCTCGCTCTGGCTGTGCTGCACGCCTCTACGACTGTCGCCGTCGCGCTTTTCACCTTGGTTGGGATCAGCGTGATTGCCCTGCTCTCCCCTTTCTGGGCTATGCCCACGGAATTGCTTAGCGAATCGGGCGCCGCCGCTTCCGTGGGCATGATCAATTGCCTGGGAAGCCTGGCCGGATTCCTGGGCCCTTATGCCCTCGGCTACCTGCACGCCCGCACCGGCTCGTTCACGCCCGGCCTGCTGGTCATGCTGGTCGCGATGGCCGCAGGCGGCGTTCTGGTGTTGTTCGTTCCCCAGGCAGCGCGGCACGCCTCTCCGGTACCGCTTACTTCTCCGGCTGATTAGAATTGCCCTATGTACTCCGCCCAGGTGCTGGACCACTTCGAGCATCCGCGCAACGCCGGCGAGGTGCCGGAGGCCGACGCCAGCGTGCAGATGGAAAACCCCGCTTGCGGCGACGTATTGCGCCTGAGCGCCAGAGTGGCGGATGGGCGCATAGCCGACATCCGCTTCCGCGCCAAGGGCTGCGTGCCCTCTATGGCCTGCGCTTCTCTGCTCACCGAGATGGTTAAGGGCCGTACTCTGGCCGAAGCGCGCCAGTTCCCCCGCGAGCAGCTCGTCACCGCCGCCGGCGGCCTTCCTCCCGCTTCCGTGCACGCCAGCCACCTCGCAATGGACGCGCTGGCCGCGCTGCTTGGAAAGCTGGCCCACTGATCTGGGCGCATAAACGGAAAGTTCACGCCGCTGTCATCCTGAGCGCGGACGCGCCATACAAGTGCGCCTCCGAGTCGAAGGTCCTTGTGTTTCCACGCAAGTCTTGTGGCGCTGCACGCGAGATGCTTCGGGTTTGAAGGCCTTCAGCAGGGCGCCGGTGAGAAAACATTAATGGCACAGGCGTCATCCCGAGGGGCTTCAGCCTCGAGGGATCTCGCGTGCTGTGACTGCAGTCACCGCCCCGCATTAGACGCGACCAGTCCTCACCAGCATCCTTGTATTATCCGCGTACATCCGCGTTGATCCGCGGCGAAGAAGTTCTGGCTTGCGGCAAGCTATAATCGCCCTGTGGGGTTCAGCTATCTCAATTACGCCAAGGGCATCTTTCGCCCGCTGCAACTCGAAGGCGTGTTCCTGTTTGTCACCTCCACCTGCAATTCCCTTTGCCGCACCTGCTTTTACTGGGAAGAGCTGAACCAGGGCCGCGACCTCACCTTCGATCAACTGGCCCGTATCAGCCAGACCGCGCCCCGTTTTCACAAGCTCTGGATTTCCGGCGGCGAGCCCTTCTTGCGCAAGGAGCTGGCCGAAATCACCGAGATGTTCTACCGCAACAATGGCGTGCGCGCCCTCAACCTGCCCACCAACGGCCTGCTGCCCGCGCAGGTGGTTGCGGTGATTGATTACCTGCTCGAACGCTGTCCGGAGCTGGTAATTGACCTGAACTTTTCGCTCGATGGCCTGGCCAACACCCACGATGCCATCCGCGGCGTGCCCAACAATTTTCAGAAAACTCTGGCCACCATCAACATGGCCGCCGCGCGGTGGAAGGGCGTGCGCCGCCTGCGCCGCAACGTGGTTACCTGCATCACCACCGAGAATTACCGCGAACTGGTTGACTTGGGTCTGCACATGATGCGCCAGACCAACTCCGACGGCCACTACTTTGAGATCATCCGCGGCGATCCCATGGACCCGGAGTTGAAGAAGCTCGCCCCCGAAGAGCTTACCCAATTGCACCAGCGCCTCATGTGGTTTCACGAGCGTTACGCTGACCGCCTGTTCGCCGATGTGCCCGCGCCCGCCCGCCAACTGGCCCGAGCCTTCTACCTGGGCAACATCAAGCTTCACTTTCAGTTGCATGAGCAAAATCATTACAGCAACAAGGCTTGGCCCATGCGCTGCACGGCTGGCGAAACCACCATTGTGATTGACCATGACGGCCACTTCCGCTCCTGCGAGCTGCGCGGCAAGCTGGGACGCCTACAGGATTTTGATTTCGACCTGGGAGCGGCGCTGGCCTCGCCGCAAATGAAGCAGGAGATTGCCGCTATTCCCGGAGCCCAGTGCTGGTGCACACACTCCTGCTGGATTCACAGTTCCTCGAAGTTCAGTCCCCGCGTGCTGCTGTTTCATATTCCATGGGCCTACCTGAAGCATCGCTGGCAGCACCTGCCGCAGACTGAAGCCGCCGAACTGCAGCGCTTCCTGGTCGCCGATGCGCCGCAGTTACCCTCGCCGGTGCAGTGAACTTCTTCGCCGCGGATCAACGCAATCTTCGCGTATCCAGGTCCACCAGTGTCATCCTGAGCGGAGCCGGCCGATCCCGCTTTGCGGGACCGGCCGGAGCAGTCGAAGGACCCCTGTGCTTTCCATTTCGCCATCTCAGCGCAAAGGAATTCTTTCTACGCTCGCTACAGAACTCCAGGAAACTGCGGATACGCCTGAAGCTGCCGCAGGGGCTCTTCGACTCGGGCGTTCGCCCTCGCTCAGAATGACACAAGGATCAGTGTGTACGGGCGGGGCCACGCCCCGTACCCACGCAATCCGCGGAGAATTACAATTCAACCGATGCCCTTCTTCCCTCAACGCATCGTCAGCCTGCAGCCCAGCGCCAGCGTGATTCTGGACGCGCTGGGCGCGCGCGACCGCCTGGTGGCCTGCACCAAATATTGCGAGGAAGTTTTGCCCGGCATTTCTGAGGGACGGCTTGTCGTCGCCGATTCCTGGAGTTCGCAGGCCGCCGAGATTCTGGCCGCCCAGCCCGACCTGGTAATCGCCTCGGTTCC
>DASVBI010000555.1:0-3026 GCA_036375915.1 Terriglobales bacterium
ATGCCCGCAACAGTCATGGCGGGAAAGGGGTCTATTACCTGGCCACGGAAATTTATCCCCACCGCTACACCGACAATCCGGAGGGGGAATGGCAGGTCAAAGTCTTCGCCGCCGGGGCGCCCGATGGCGACTTCCTTCCCGTCGAAGGCGGCCCGGTGCTGCGCGGCCAGCGCGCCTGCCTCTTCCAGCACGTCTTCCACGGACGCTTCTATGGCTACGATTGCCATCTGGAGACGCCGGAGCGCTGGGTTCTGGAGGAGGTGGAGGCGCCTCTGCCCTAGAATTCACCAGATGTGCGGAAGGGCCTGCCAGTCGGGCTTATGCGGCTGAAACAGCAGGATGGCTGGGGTGGGAGATGGGAATCGAACCCACAACGTCCGGAGCCACAGTCCGGTGCTCTGCCAGTTGAGCTACTCCCACCACTCTTTTGCATTATAACAACCCGTTCCCCGCGCGTGCCTCTCTGCGCCTGGAGCCGCGCCTCAGCTCAGATTTCCTCCACGATTTGCCGACATCGGCTGCGACCACACCATCCCGTTGCGAAACTGACTGGCAACTGAGCACTGGCCACTGGCTACTGACTACCGCTTCTTCCGGCTTCTGCAAGTCCACCACCGCCACCCACTGCCCGCCCAGCCGTTTTTCGAAAACGATCTCTCCCCCCAAGAGACGAGCGGCAATCTCCGGCGGCAAATCGCGGTGATAGCCGAAAAACCGGGTCTTGATGCGGTCCCACGCCGGCCAGTCACCCAGCAGTTTGCGCGGCGGCTCGTACTTGGTGGAAAACAGCAAGGCCACGTCGAACTGTGCATTGGAATCCGCCGCCGCCATCATTTGGGCCAGCGAGAAATCATCAATTCTCAGCACGCGGACCGGCCCTTGGACATATCCCAGGTAAGGTTGTGTGAGCTCCTCCGAAGCCGGCCAGGCGGTGAGAACTCGCGCCCCGGCGTATCGCCTGCTCACCACATGGTCCGCAGCCTGGTGCAGCACAACATAATCTCGATACGCGAGGTTGTCTTCGGGGGCAAATCCCCAGGGCGGATTCACGAAAAGTCCCAGCGCGAATCCCAGGCAGACGATGCCAACCACCACCCGCCAGCTGGCAATGCGCCGCCACAGCGTGGAAAGGCAGATGATGATGACCAGCGGCGTCACCGGAAGCATGTAACGCGCCAGCACCGCTCCGCCCACCACTGAGAGCGCCACCACATAGGCCGCCACCACCGCCGCAAATACCGCCTGCACCGCGGGCGCGATTCGCGGCCGCTCTCCCCGTTCATCCTCGACCGGGGGAAACCACATGGCCATGGCGGCCGCTGCCGTCAGCAGAAACAGGTTCATGTAACCGGCCGCCTGCCACGCCCGCTGCACTCCCGCGATCAAAATGCGCAGCGGGTTCAACGTGTCCAGCAGGTTGTAGCGGACGAATTCGGCGCTACCCAGCGCGTTGCCCGTGTGCCAGTAGCGGTAGGCAAACCATAGTCCCAGTACCATCACAGCAACCAGCAACGCCGACGCCCGGCGCCAGCCGGGCCGAGGGAATAAGCAGATTACAGCATTCCATTTCAGAAACGGACACACCGCCTCCCACGTCAGCAGAGCCAGTGGCGCGAGGACGGCGGTTTCCTTGGCCAGCGCCGCGAGGGAGAACCATGCCGCCGTCGTCCACAGCCGGCCCCGGATATAGGCATCCAGGCCCCAAATGGTGAGCGCGGCCGCAGCCAAGTCCAGGTGGGCCAGCGAACTCTGGGCGAAAAACACAGGATAAAGCCCGGTGCACAGCGTGGCCGCGATTGCCACCTGGCGATTGGCCACCCGCTCCGCCAGCCGGAAGGTGCCCAGCAGGGCGAAAGCCGCCACCAGCAGCATGGCTAACCGGGTTACGAGGGAAGTGAATCCCGCCAGTTTCCACCACCCGGCCAGGTAAGCCATCACCAGGGGCGGATGGGCATTGGGCAAGGTGGAGCGAGGAATCAGGCTGCCGCTGAGCAGCAGGTCGCGCGCCGCCGGCACAAAATAACCCGCCTCATCCCAGAAATAAGGCAGGCGCAGCAGGGGAGCATGCGTCAGCACCAGGACAGCGAACAAGCCGGCCAATAAAAGGGCCGTTGCCACCCAGGACGAGGCCCGCGCGTTTGCTTCCTTCCCTGCTCCCTTAGTGGACCGGGCCAGTGGCCACCATGCGCGGATCGAGCTTGATTTCTCCAAACGTGTTCTCGTAGCTGACGATGTTCTGCTGCAGGATGTGCAGCAGCGCCTTGGCCTGCTGCGGGCTCAGGTAGACGCCCTGAAAGTTGTGGACTTCGACCTCGCTCTCGCTCTGCTGTTGCAGCGTGCCGAAGACCAGGAAGAAATCCCACACGTTCACCCGCACCTGCACGCTGTTGGCGTAGCTCTCGCGGTAGTCGGGGCGGTTCACCAGCTTGATGTTGGGCTGCACGGGTATGGCCATAAGCAAGAGTCTAGCAGGATGAAACCCGGGAGTCAGGAGTCGGTGGTCAGGAGCCGGCAATCAGTAATCAGCCGCTCACTTCATTTCTGGCACCGATGCCCGACAACTGACTCACCGATCGCCGGGCAACCAGTAGCCACCACCAGCCGATTCAACTACAATTTCGCGAGTGTCGTCCTGCCATGCTTTCCCTGACTCCTGACTCCTGACTCCCGACTCCTGACTCCTGCTGTTTGACTTCCCCCCTCTCCCGATGTACATTCCCCCTCGCACCACCGGCCCCCGCCTCGAAGTTAATCAATTCCCAGGTCAATTCGCAGCGTCACCTCTTGAAAGGAGCAGGTATGACCAGGCTCACAGCTATTGCCCTAGCACTCTTCTGCCTTCTCGGCACGCTCGCTGCCCAGGAGAATCAATCCAGCAGCAAGACCGCCAAGTACGTGTACTACGAGGACGCCAAGGTTAACAGCGGCAAGTACCGCATCTTCGCCAAGACCGTCGGTGAAGTCCGCGATGTCGCCGCCACCGCGGCCCCGGACTCGTATTGGATCGTGGGCTCGCCCATGACCGG
>DASVBI010000570.1:0-14907 GCA_036375915.1 Terriglobales bacterium
GGACGAAGCCCAGGCCGACGCCGTGGGCGCCATCATCCTGTGGAAGTCCGGTTACAACCCCAAAGCGATGGCTGAATTCTTCCAGAAGCTGGAGAAGCAAGGCGGCTCTGGCCCGCAGTTTCTCAGCGACCACCCCAACCCGGGTAACCGTGTGCAGGCCGTGGAGGAGGAGATCAAGGATTGGCCGTCCAAGCCCTACCAGGACAATAGCCAGGCCTTCGTTGTTGCCAAGCAGGACGCCGCCAAGGTAAAGGCGTACACGGCACAGCAGATTGAGGCGGGCGCCAAAAGCGGGCAATGGGCGCGGCAGAACCAGCAAACCGGCGCGGTTCCCAGGAATGCGCCCGTCTCCTCCACTTCGCCGGCGGGGCAGGAAGCTGCTGCGCCGGGAAGCGGCGCAGTGATTAACGTCAGCTACAACCAGGTTAAGCCCAGCCGCAGCTTCACTCAGTACCAGCAAAACGGGATCAGCATTTCCTATCCCAGCAACTGGCAGGCAGCCGCCGGGCAGGGTGGTGTGACCATTGCTCCGCAGGCCGCGGTTTCACAGGGGGCGGTCGCCTACGGCATGTTGATGGGTACGGCGCAAGTGCCCAGCGGCATGTCCCTGGAGCAAGCGACGCAGGCTCTCGTCCAGACTATGGAACAGTCCAACCCCGGGTTGCAGGCCTCGGGATCGGCGAGCAGCACGCAAGTGAACGGCCTGCAAGCCCGTTCCCAGATGCTGACGGGCAATTCACCGGTCCAGCAGAACGGGCAGCCGCTGCGGGAGCAGGACTGGCTGGTCGCGGTTGCCGGCGCCAACAACCAGCTTGTCTATGTCGTCTTCGTCGCCCCTCAAAAAGACTTTGGCCGGCTCAAATCCACTTACAAGAGGATGCTGCAGAGCCTGCAGTTGCAGTAACCCTGCAAAAAAGGGCCCGCGCGCGAGCCGCGGGCTTTTCATTGGCTCCCGTAAGGAACCGGCTCAGCGCCCCAGGCGGAAATGATCAAGGTCCGCAAAAATATGGCCTTGTGGGGGGCGGCCCTGGCGTTGCTGGGAGTGGAGAAGCCGTGGCTGGCCAGCGTGCCCGCGGGTCAAGGTCAACCTGACCCCTGCAGCGGATCCGCAAGTATGCCCGCCGCAAGATCGCCGCGGACTGGCATTATTCTTCCGGAGAAAGTTAATACAGGTACGACGGACAGCAGCGCTTGCGGCTGCTGCCCGTCAACCCGGTGCTTATCTTACCTGTACCGTGCCGTGAAGATTTTCGGGACCGCTGGGTTGAGTGACTGTAGGACTATCTTCGGCGGTCACCACCACATTGAAGGTCTTAGAGGGAGTAGTGCTGGAAAAACTTCCTTCCAGGTTATTGTTGACCGCCAGCACGCCCGCGTTCTGCGGTTGCTGGTCGCGGGGCTCGATCCAAACCACATAGGCATTTTTTGGCGGGGTCAACTGGCTGGGAGCAGCCAGGTTCTTGGTGGAGACGGTGAACTTGACGTTTCCGTTGCGATCATGCTCATAGCTGATTTTCCCGGCCGCTGCCGGCACTTGCGAACCGGCCACCATGGGAATGTCGGCGGCCCAGGCACACAGGCCCATCAGCAAAACTGCTATTGAAACTCCTAGACTCGCGCGGCGCATACACAGACCTCCTGATTTACCACTCAAAGCTAGGGATATAGATGCGTCCCTAAATTGCGCGGGATGGCGGTCACCGCCACGGGCGCGGGGAGGAGAGCTGCTAGGCGGCTCCGCGCGAAGAGCTGGGCTGGGGCAGGACAAAGTGGGTATCAACGAAGTCCTCGTAGGGGGTGGCAATTTCCCGCGGCTCGCCCTGGGGAGGCTGGTTCACGTACTCCCAATGCTGATTGGAAGGACGGTTTGGCAAGCGGCGCTGCCAACTGCTCGAACAGAATCGCACGCAGGTTGGCCCCGCCGCTCCGCCCCCGCTTCGGCATCGGCGGGGCGAAGGTAGTATTTAGCTGCTGAAACCAGGCTCGCGCCGCGCGGCGGAGACCAACTGGGCAAAGCGGGGAAGCCGCTGCAGCCGTTGTGAAAGATCGCCTTCAAACTCTAACGCCATGCCTTCGTTCTCTCGGATCGCCTTCACTCGGCCATGGGTATGGATGCGCGCTCTCCCCGCCTGCAGCACCACCTCCACAGCGGCTCCCAGCGGGCAAGGTCGGGAGGTTTGAACATAACAGCCGGCGAGGCTGAGATTCATGAGCTCACCGGAAGCGATCTCCTTCGCGTCGAGGGTTCGGAACTGCACCTGGGTAGCACAGCGGTAGCGGGAAAATTGACGGCTATTCCGCGTCTTTGGCTCCGCCTGCTGCCGGTTTGGCATGGGAGCAGTTGGCGATAAGCAACTGTCTTCCATCCGGTTCTCGGGACTCGCAACCGCAGATGCTTCGACCCCGGCCTTCACCGCATCCGCCCCTTGGGGCAGAGTCTCGCAGCGGAAGATCAAGGCAGCAGTGACGAACTTCCCCGGCTCCCTGCTTACACGCACTATGTGCGCCAAGTATCGAACCTTACGGCCAGTGAAAGCCGTCTTCTGTGGCAGCGTGGTCGTGATCTCCACCGCGGCCCCTATGGGCAGGCGAACTTCACCGCGGAAACACAACCCCTTGTCGCTAAGGTCATGAATGCGCACAGGGGTCTCAGTGGCGGCAATGCCATAGCGCAGCAAAGCCGGAAGAGGCTGGAAGCGGCGGGCTACCACGCGCCGCTCGTCCAGAAGCAAGACTTTGCCTGCGGGCCTGGTTACCGAATTCTTAGCCCTGCGGTGGGTAGAGATTGGAGCTGTTCGCCAGAGTTTACGAAAAGGATTGGTCATGCTTTTATTCCCCGGGGCGAGGGGGATGAAGGAGGACGTGGCGCCCAAAAGGTAGCTGAAGCATAACAGGTGGCGGCCAGAGGGCAGAATGGCACCTCGGTGCCATTCCGGGAAACCCTCTCAAAGTGGGCTAAGGGGGACGCCCGCTTGGCCGCCTTTGCCCTGTCTAAAACATGTCGTTGGAAGCACTTGCGGGGTGATGAGGCAAGGGCGACGGCATTTCTGACACATTCCAGGCCCAAGCCGCCAACAGGGCTGCTCCCTCATTGATCTGGTCGGGAATGACTTTGTCGAAGGTATCAGCCTGGCTGTGGTGAGCTTGCCCGTAATGGGCTGGGTTCTGCAGGCAGAAATATCCCGGCACACCGGCTTTCATGAAGGGCTCGTGGTCGGAGGCGCCGAACACCCGCGTGCTCAGAGGACGCAAGTCAAACACCTCCTGCAGGGGTTGGTAGATTTCGCTCATCAAGGGAGCGGTTTCGTACTCGTCTTCCAGCGCGATACTGAAGACCTTACCCGTGCCAGTATCGTGGATAAGGACTGCGTCCATGTTGGGGATTTCAGCAGCGTGATTTTTGAGGAAAGTTTCGGCGCCGATTCCGCCCTGCTCCTCGCCGGTGAACAGGATGAAAGTGATGGTGCGCTGGGGCTGCCATCCCAGGGCCTTCAATGTACGCGCGGCTTCCAGCACCGCCATAGCGCCGGTGCCGTTATCCAGGGCACCCTGACCCAGGTCCCAGGAGTCGAGGTGGCCGCCGATGATGACGCGCTGGGCGGGAAATTCCGTGCCCTTGATCTCCGCCACGGTAATGGAGGCGGGCACTGGGCCAGGACTGAAGGTGCCGTTCAGGCTCACGGTCATGGTTACCGGCCCGGCCTGCTGCAGGCGGTAGATGAGGTCGTAATCTTCGTGACTGATGAAGGCCAGGGGCGTTTCAGAGGGCTGGTACTTGTTGTATCCGCCAGCCATGTTGAACAGGTTGTCCCATTTGCCGCTGTCCAGCAGCACCGCCGCGGGCTGCTCGGCGGCGACCATCTTCAGCAACTGTAGTCGTTCGCGAAACGACATGTGGGGATGGGGAACGCCGCGTGAGGGAGGAATCACCGCATCGTAGGCATTGTCCACCGGTTCATTTTCCAGGCGCAGCGTGGATGGTTTGCTGGTCAGGACGACCGCGCCCTTTAGCTGTCCTTTGTATTTCTCAAAATCGGCCAAGGCCTTGACGTCCAAAACCTTGACCGCGCCAGTAACGGCGCCGGGCGTTGCTTTGCCCCAGCCGAAGGAGCGAATGGGCACGGCACGGCTGATGGGGCTGACAATGGCGGCAGTATCACGGCCGCGCGCCCAGGAGTGCGCGATCTGGGTGGTTTCCAGGTGGGCGTCAATGCCGTAAGCGCGGAAACGCTGCTGCGTCCACTGGCTGGCCGCCTGCATCTGCGGCGAACCCGTCAGGCGGGGTCCGATTTGGGTGGTCAGGTACTCCAGGTTTTTCATCAGTTCGGAATGGGCATGGACCTCATCAGCAATTTTCTGGTCGGCGGTTTCCATCGCCTTGCGATAGTCCCGCTTTTCCTGGTCACTGCGCGCTACCGCAGAAGAGGCTGAAGCGGGCTGCTGCGCCGCGGCTGGAGCGGCAGCGAGCGAAAGGATTGAAAAAAGGCAAACCAGGAGAGCGGACCCCGCGCGGCGGCGAAGGAAAGAGGTGTTCATTTTTGTCATCAGCTTCTTGGGGATTGTTTTGGACAAGCCGAGTATTGTACCAAGGCGCGAACTCCGGCATGCCGGCGGATCTTGTTGCCGGTTTTGCCTCCGTCTGGAGTTCAGCCAAGGGCTTCTGCCGGGGTTCGGGCGAGAAGGAATATCAGAAATATCGCACTGGGATAGAGTTGAATACAGAGCCTTGGCAGCGAAGTCAAAAGGAGCCATTGCATGGGAAACTGCGTGGTCACATAAATAAAGAAGTAGCCGCACGCCGTCAAAGCTAACGTAGCCAGGCCGATTTTCCCCGCCAGACGGCCTTCCTGCTTTTGCGTGCCGAGGAGCAGAACATATGCGATTAACAGAGGAGGAATGCTGAGAGGCCAGCCTCCAAAATGCAATAACCCGCCGCCAATCGCGCTGACCACGACTTTATACCTGGAAATATCACGCAGCCGATGAGAAAGCCCGTGTATGTCCACAAATTCGGTATGCGACGCGAAGTGAAGCTTGAAAAAAGCTACCATCGCCAGGGGCGGTAGCAAGCCCGCAATCAAAGGCAACAGCTCGCGTCCGTAAGGCTTCCGTCCGCGCCCGCGGACCGTGATGGCGAAATGGCTTGCCAGCAGGCACAAAAGAAAGAGCGCGCCTTCATTCTTCGTCCACACCGCCAGGCCAGCCATAGCCCCGGCCAGGGCCAGCGTGCCATTTCCCGTCGGCAAATGCTCGTGCAAGCAGAGCAGAACAATGGTGGAGAGGAAAAAAAACGCCAGGGGGACATCCGCATACTGGGCTGAGCCCAGAAGCAGAAAGAAAGGTGTGGCAAGCAGAACGGTTGCCGCGATCAGCCCCTGACTGCGGCTGCGCAGAAGCGCGAGGGAGCAGAGCAGCACGCCGGCGGCGGCAAAGGTGAACAGAAAGGCGATGGCAATCGGCGCGCGTGGCGTATCGCTCTCCAGATAAGTCCAACAGCGCGCCACGGTGGCGGAGAGCAGCAGGGGATAATCACGGTGGGGCATGGTGCCAAGGGGTGAAAAAACGTCGCGCCAGTGCGTCCCACCCAGGTACAAGAAGCGCGCCCGAAGATTCCAAGCGCCCCAGGCGTCCCAGGAACCGTGCGGAGCTACCGTCGAGTAGCGGGAAAATGCGAGGGCGGCTGCCACCAGAGCGACCACGAAAGCGAGGGCCAGCAGGTCGCGCCATCGCGCGTGGGTCGCGGGAAGGATCGGGGGCAAAAGGGATCTATTTCGGCGGGCGTGAGCGTACGCCAGCGCACCCAGGATCGCCAGAATACCGGTTTCGCTGATGATGAATGCACTCCTGTGGGGGCCGAATATCACCAGCCACAAGAAAAACCATAGAGAAGACACCCCCAATCCCAGGCCCACCGAAAGAAAAGCGAGGAGGGGAAGCTCCGGCCTTAGCTGATGAAACTGGGGGCGCAGTATCCCGGCAATGGCCAAGCCCATTGCGAAGGCGATCAGGAGAGAGATAACAAGCAACATCATGGGCCGTTTCTCTTCAGCAACAGGACGCCGTGCCCCAGGTCCCGCAACACAAGGTACTGGCCGCCGCTTAAAAAGGAGGCCGGGGCTCCGTCGGGAAAGTCTCCTATCAGGGGATCGCAATCGGGGACATTCCGCACTACCAGCGGGGCCAGTGCATAGCGGGCGAGGAAAAAGTCCTTTTTGGCAGCATCGCTGCTGGTGTAATCGGGAACGTAACACACAATGCCATATTGGGGCAGAACCTGCCTGGCGGGTGCAAAGCGAGCCTCATAAGCAGTCACCTCATCGCTTCCCCTCCGGTGCGAGGACGAGTTCGTGCCTTTCACAAGCCCGTAGCTGGAAAACAGGGCCGCGCCAACGAGCAGGATTACTGCCGAAATGACGCGCAGGCGCACAGCCAGCGCTGAGTGAAAGCAAGTCAAGCCGAACTCCGTGTCTTATATACCGTCTCCGGCGCAATGTCGGGGGCGAGCAGGTTCCGATCTACAATTGGGAAACTTCGATCCTCAACCTCATTCATCCCGCCGCAGAGGCGCCTTGCCCGCCGCGTTGCGCACCAATTGCAGGAATGCCAGCGCAGTCTGGCTGAGGGGGCGGTGGCGGGAATGGAAGGCGTCAATGCTGCGCCGCTCCGGTTCCACATCCGCGATTTCCACGGCCATTAAGGTGCCGCGGCGCAACTCGCGCGCTACCGCCAAGTGGGGCAGGAAAGCCAGCCCCAATCCCCGTTCCACCATCTTCTTTGCGGTTTCAATGGCTTCCACTTCCAGCACCACATTGGGCACCAACCCGGAACGGCGGAAGAGCCCATGGCTGAGCATCCAGTCGCTGGAGTTGCGGTCATAGAAAATGAGGGGCCAGGTAGCCACCTCCTCCAGGCGGGCGCGTCGCGGCAGTTTGGGACGCTGCACGGTGCGGCGGATGAGCAGCAGAGGATCGTCGCGCAGGCTCCACGTTTCCAGTTCCGGATGATGCAGGGAGCGGGCAATGCCGATTTCGGCTTCTCCGCTCAGCACCAGTTCCAGCACTTCCTTGGAGTGCCCGGAGCGAACCGTCACCATGATCTTAGGGTGTGCTTCCTGGAAGCGTTTGAGCACATCTGGCAGGAAGTATTGGCAGATAGAAAGACCGGCGGCCACCTGCAGCACGCCTCCGGTAAGAGGGCGAAGCTCGTGCACCGCCTGCCGCGCCAGGGCTGCGGCCCGCAGCAGTTGCTCCGCGTGCGGGCGCAACGCCCGTCCTGCGGGAGAGAGCAGCAGTTCCGGTCCCCCTCGCTCGAACAGAGGCACGCCCAGGGATTGCTCCAGCGCTTTGATGCGCGCGCTTACCGCCGGCTGGGTCACGCGTAAAGCTTCCGCCGCGCGATGAAAGCCGCCAAACGTGGCTACCGCAAGAAAGGTTTCCACCTGGTCCAGTTCCATGTGCTCCACCCGGGGTTGTCAATGTGGGCGATATTATACCCACCGATAATGGATTTTTATCAGCCGGATTAAAACAATGAGTTTGACTGGGTTTAGGGTCGTACGACACCATCGCCAGGGCAGCCGGGATGACCGGCCGCATGATCGAGAAGTACTACTCAGGCACTCCCGCCCGCGCCGCCGACCTATGACGCTCTCCGCAAGGTGAGGAGGGTGATTTCCGGGGGAACACCCAGTCGCAGGGGCGTTCCAATGGTGCCCAGCCCACGGCTCACGTAAACCCAAGCATGACGTTGTTGGAACAGAGACGCGGCATCTCCGCTCATCGGCCGGCGGTAGAGGCCGGCAATGTAGGGAGTAATGAAACGCGCCGGGCTGATGCGGTGGTCGAGAATTTCCACTTCCACCTGGCCGCCGTGGGTGTGGCCCGCCAGCATCAGGTCAATGCCCAGGTCGCTGGCGCGGGGAAAGGCGTTGGGATTGTGGGACAGCAGGATATTGGGCATGTCCTGCCGCACTAGAGACTCGACCCCTTCCAGCATGGGCCCGTTTTCCCCAAACCAGTGTTGCCGCTGGTAATCCACGCCAATCAGATTGAATTTTGCTCCCTGCCATGCCAGTTGCGCATTTTCCTGGCGCAGCATGGTCATGCCGTACTGGCGAAACAACTCCGCCGCCCTTTCCTGGGTGTGCGTGTAGATTTCGTGATTGCCGTTGCAGCCCCAAACGCCCAGGGGCGCACGCAACCGGCTAAGCTCGGCGACGCAAGCGTCCAGGGGATCGCGGTGCCCGGTGAGCAGGTCGCCGGTGACCATGATGACGTCGCCGGACAGTCGCGCGGCTTTGTCTACGATGCGTCGCACCTGGCTGATGGGCATGTAGTTGCTGGCGTGGATATCGCTGAGCTGCAGGATGCGCAAGCCGTCAAGGCCATAGGGCAGCCCGGCGATGGGCACCTCCACGCGATACACCGCGAAAGCGAAGCGTTCGACAGCAAAGCCGTAAGCCGCTCCCGCCAAAGGCAGGGCACCGGCGGCATAAGTGGCGGTGCGCAGGAAATAGCGACGGCGGGGATCGGCGGGTGAATCGCTCGCCTCAGGCGCGGTTGGCCGGTTTCGCACCAGGGCTGCGCTTCTGCGGACAATCCAATCAACGCCATGCACCAGAGAGATAGCCAGAAAACCGAAGATGGACCAGGTGAACCACAAGGCCAGAAATTCAGAGGACCAGCGCGAAATTGCGGGGGCAGGCCAGCCGCCGCTATGGAAAGGGACAAAACGTTCCAAAACGGCAAGCAGCAGCAGGATGCCGGTCGCGTTCCATGCGGCGCGCAGCACCTTCCGACAGACGGGGCGCCGAACAGCAGCAATGGCGGTCCGCGCGCTGCGCACCCAGTAACGCTGGGAGAAATAAAGCGTAACCAGGAACAGGATCGGAATTACGATTCGCAGGGCCGAAATACTCATTTCATCAACTTATCAGATGTTGTGTTCAGGACCGGTCCACTCGGGCCATCACCTCGGGGGTGTAACGCGCGCCGGCAATGGCCGATTCCGGCAGGCTTTCACGAATGCGAACCAGGTCGGCTGAAGTCAGCCCCACCTGCTGGGCATCCCAGTTCTCTTCCAGGTGATCGCGGCGGCGTGTTCCCGGGATGGCGCAGATGAAATCACCCTGAGCGATCACCCAGGCCAATGCCAGTTGCGACGGGGTGCACTGCTTCTCCTTTGCCAGCTGCCGGATTCGGTCTATCAGTTGCAGGTTGCGGCGGAAGTTTTCGCCCACCAGGCGGGGCACATTACGCCGGAAGTCGTTACCGGCAAAGTTCGGTTCCTTGATTCCTCCGGCCAGAAATCCGCGTCCCACGGGACTGAAGGCCACAAAGCAGACACCTAGTTCGCGGCAAGCCGGGAAAATGCCGTCTTCCGGCTCGCGCGTCCACAAGGAATATTCCGATTGCAGCGCGGCGATGGGGTGCACCCTGGCGGCCCGCCGCAGGGTGTTGGCTGACACCTCCGACAATCCGATTTGCCGCACTTTACCGTGGCGCACCAGTTCCGCCATGGCGCCAACGGATTCCTCGATGGGAACTTTGGGGTCGAGCCGGTGCAGGTAATAAAGGTCAATCACCTCAACTTCCAGCCGTTGGAGGCTGGCCTCACAGGCGGCCCGAATATGTCGCGGGCTACCGTCAACGCGCCCTTCCTCCTTGCTATCTGACCAGACGAAGCCGCACTTGGTCGCCAGCACTACCTGGTTACGGTGTCCCTTCAGTGCCCGTCCAAGCAGTTGCTCGTTGTGGCCGCGGCCGTATACGTCCGCCGTGTCCCAGAAATTGCAGCCCAGTTCCAGCGCCCGCTGCAGTGTGGCTAGCGATTCATTTTCCTCGGCCCGCCCGTAGCTGCCCGACAGCACCATGCAGCCCAGTCCAATCGCGGGCACTCTTTCTCTTCCCAGACGTCGCTCGGTCACCTGCAGCATGTGACTCCCAATAAGAAACGTCCATTGTATGCCGCGGAGGGCGTGGGCCCCGCCGCGTCAAGGCCTGCCTTGACAAACCAGCCGACGGAGACACAAAATCGCGCTTCTTTCGAGGTGCTGATGAGACGCTTTCTTGCGCTGGTTGCCATACTTTGCGGCGCTCTTATTTCTTCAGCCTTCCCACAGTCCGCTCCTCCTCCCAGCCGCCGCAACGACGTAGTGGACGTGATGCACGGCGTCGCCATTCACGATCCCTACCGCTGGCTGGAAGACCAGAACAGCCCGGAGACGCGGGCCTGGATCAATGCTCAGAATGCTTACTCGCGCTCCATTCTGGACAAGCTGGCGGGCCGGGACGCGATTGTCCGGCGGCTGGGTGAGCTGATGAAGGTGGACGATACCCAGGTTCCCATCGAGCGGCACGGGCGTTATTTTTTCCGCCGGCGGGGCGCCGCCCAGGACTTGTTCGTCATTTACATGCGTCAGGGCGGCAGCGGAAAGGACGAGGTCCTGGTGGACCCGCATTCCATGAGCGCCGACCGCAGCGTGAGCGTGGACATTCGCGCAGTGAGCCCCGATGGCAGCCTGCTGGCCTACGGAATTCGCCGCGGCGGCGCTGACGAAACCGACGTCCATTTCCTCGATATCAACACCCGCAAGCCGCTGCCCGATGTGCTGCCTCGAGCTCGCTACTTCGAGGTTTCGTTTCTGCACGACCACAGCGGGCTGTACTACTCCCTGATGGGTAAGAATGCGCCGCACGTGCGCTTTCACAAGCTGGGCACGGACCCCGCCCGGGATGTTGAGGTTTTCGGGAACAGGTACGGGCCCTCCAATATCATCCTGGCCCAGGTGACCGAGGATGGCCGCTATCTCGTCATTCACGTGTTGTACGGCGCGGCCGCCGACAAAACCGAAGTATTCTGCCAGGATCTGGCGCACAAAGGACCGATCCAGCCCGTGATCCAGGGTATTAACGCGCGTTTCTTCGCCGCCCCCGGCGCTGGTCATCTCTACGTATGGACCAACTGGAAGGCCGAGAACGGCCGCGTGCTGGACATTGATTTGCGCCATCCGGCTCAGCACAACTGGCGTGAAGTTGTGCCCCAATCCGGGGACGTGATTGACGATTTCGACGCCGACGGCGGCGAGTTGATCGTCAAGTATCTGCATAACGTCAGCTCACGTATTCGTGTTTTCCAGCCTGACGGCAGAGCCGCCGGCGAAATCAGCTTTCCTACTCTCGGCTCCGTGAGCCACCTCAGCGGGCACTGGGAAGGAAGGGAAGTATTCTTCGACTTCAGCTCCTTCCACGTGCCTCCCACCATCTATCGCTACGATCTCTCCCACGCCAGCCAGTCGCAGTGGGCGCGCGAAAACGTCCCCCTGAACAGCAGCAATTTCGAACTGAAGCAGGTGTTTTACCGCTCCAAGGATGGGACGCGCGTGCCCATGTTCCTGCTATACCAGAAGGGTCTGAAGCTGGACGGCGCCAACCCGGTGCTGATGACCGCGTACGGAGGCTTCGACATCAGCATGACTCCGCAGTTCTCGCCACAGGCGGTGGTGTGGGTGGAACTCGGCGGTGTGTTTGCCCTTCCCAACCTCCGGGGAGGCGGAGAATTCGGCGAACCATGGCACCGTGCCGGCATGGGCGAGAAAAAACAGAATGTGTTCGACGATTTCTTCGCTGCCGCCGAGTGGCTGATCCGGAACCATTACACCAACCCGTCGCGGCTGGCGATTGAAGGGCGCAGCAACGGCGGCCTGCTGATGGGAGCTGCCATGACCCAGCGGCCCGAGCTTTACCGCGCCATTATCTGCGGCTACCCGCTGCTCGACATGCTGCGTTACCAGAAATTTCTGGTAGCCAGGTTCTGGATACCGGAGTACGGCTCGGCCGATGATGCCGCGCAGTTCAAGTATCTCTACGCCTACTCGCCTTATCAGCATGTCGAGAAAGGGACGAAGTATCCGGCGGTGCTTTTCGAGACCGGAGATTCCGATACACGAGTGGCCCCTCTGCACGCCCGCAAGATGACCGCGCTGATGCAATGGGCCAGCGCATCAGGCTACCCCATCCTGCTGCACTACGATACGACCGAGGGGCACTCGGAGGGCCGTCCCGTCAGCAAGCAGGTCGAGGACGATAGCGACGAACTGTGCTTCTTGTTCTGGCAATTGGGTGTGAAACCCTGAAGCGCAGCGCAACAGACAAAGCACACATTTGACACCGCGGCCAGCCTCGGCTGGCCGGTCTCAGCGGGCTACCGCACCATGCTGCCGGTCTTGATGCCCATATCGGCCAGCAGGTCGCTGCCGTGAATATCCAGCGACTTCATCACCACCATGATGGCGGTGAGCACCGCTGCGGCGATGGCATATTCGGGAAGATCACTGGCGGTATCGTCCGCCCAGATCGCGAGCAGAAGACTCTTCATATGCCCCCCAGATGAGGAATGTCACACCGGCTATTTAGCCGGGGCGCACGGCCGAGGGTCTCGGCGCGGGAGCAACTCATAGCTTCCTACCCAGTACAGTTTCCGGCAAGGTGACCGACGGCCAAGGGCGGCGTCCAGCCGGCCACCCCCGGGACCCCTGGCCAAATGGACATTGCCCGCCCTTTCTGATTCTTCGTTGTCATTTCTGAAAGCAGCCCTGGCGCTTGCCTTGGCTGGGTCGTGTGAACTAACGTGTCTGCTCATTGTCAGCAGCTTTGCGGCTTATGGAAAGTCAAAGGCACACCATCGTCGGGCTGGGCGAGGTTCTCTGGGACCAGCTGCCCGGCGGCCGTCAACTGGGGGGCGCGCCGGCGAATTTCGCCTACTTTGCCAACCTGCTCGGCGATCGGGGTGCGGTGGCCAGCCGCGTGGGCAACGACGAACTGGGGCGGGAAGCTTTCGCCAGCTTGCGTCGGCTGGGTACCGGCGCCGAATACCTGCAGCGCGATCCCGATCATCCCACCGGCACGGTGCAGGTGCAGGTAGATGCGGCCGGCCAGCCACAATTCCAGATTGCCCGGCCCGTGGCTTGGGATTTTCTGCAGTGGACTGCCGAGTGGAAGCAATTGGCCGAGGAGGCTGATGCGGTCTGCTTCGGGTCGCTGGCGCAGCGCTCCCCCGCCAGCCGCCAAACCATCCTGCAATTCCTGCGCGCCACCCGGCCGGAAACGCTGCGAGTTTTTGACGTCAACCTGCGCCCACCGTTCTATTCCGAGCAGGTGCTGGCGGAGTCTCTGCCGCTGGCCCACATTATCAAGCTGAATCACGACGAACTGCCGGTGATGAGCCGCCTGCTCGGGGCTACGTTTGACAGTGAACGTGCCGCGGCTGAGGCTCTTCTGCACAGGGCCGGAGCCAAGCTGGTGTGCGGTACCCGGGGTCGTTGTGGCAGCCTGCTGGTAAGCCGGCAAGGCGTGGTTGAGCACCCTGGATTTCGCGTGTCGGTAGCGGACACGGTCGGCGCAGGCGATGCCTTCACCGCCACCCTGGTGCACTATCATTTGCGTGGAGCGTCACCGTCGGAGATGAACGAGGCCGCTAACCGGGTGGGCGCCTGGGTGGCCAGTCAGATGGGCGCCACGCCTGTTCCCGCCAATGGCAACCTGCAACTTGCCCTCGCTGCCTTGAAACGTTGAAACTTTGAAACCTTACTCCCCCTCCAGCGGTTGGATGACAACTGGCATGTGGGCTGCTATCAGGGGACGCGGCAGGATGGCAAACCGGGGCGCTTGCCCGCGCACCATGGGAACTTCATCACAGCAGTGCAGGCGCGGGCAATTGCAGCAATCCTTGTAGACCTTGTCGGGCAGATGCTCGCGCGGAGCCGCGGAAAATCCCAGACGGGAAAAGAAATCAGGAATGCGCGTGAACAGACACACGCAGCTCACCTGGTGACGCTCGGCCTCACGCAGCAAGGATTCCACCACCTGCCGCCCGGCCCCACCGCCCCTATGGCTGGGATATACCGCCACGGAGCGCACTTCGGCCAGATGGGGGCCATAAAGATGCAGCGCGCCGCAGCCGATGATCTGCCCCGCCTCCTCCGCGACTACGAAATCGCGGATGTTTTCGCAGATCTCCGCCAGGCGGCGAGGCAGGAGAGTGCCATCGCCCGAGTAGGCGGCGATGAGGTCGTGAATGGCCTGGGCGTCGGCCAGGACGGCATCACGCGTGTGCATGGGCCACCTCGCGCAGCGCCGCCAATTGTTCTTGGCATTCCGCAATCGCCTGCTTTACCCGCGACGGCGCCGTGCCGCCACGCACATTGTGTATCCCCAGCACGCTCTCCACCGATAGCCGGGCGTAGATATCCTGCTCAAACTCCGGGCTGAATTGCCGCAATTCTTCCAGCGACAGCTCCTGCAACTCGCAACCCTTTTCCAGGCAGAGCCGCACCGCGTTGCCCACTCTTTCGTGTGCCAGGCGGAAGGGCACGCCGTGCTCCGCCAAGTAGGTGGCCGCCGCCCAGGCGTTGAGGAAACCCGACTGCGCCGCTTCCTGCATGCGCGTGTAGTTGAACTCCACTTCGCGCATCCATCCCGCCACCAGAGGCAGCAGGGAGAGCATGGTTCCGGCAGCATCGAACAGAGGTTCCTGCGTTTCCTGCAGGTCCTTGTTGTAGGCCAGGGGCAGGCCCTTCAGAACCAGCGCCAGCGCGTTGAAGTCGCCGCCGACGCGCCCAGCCTTGCCTCGCACCAGCTCCAGCAGGTCGGGATTTTTCTTCTGCGGCATGGCGCTGCTGCCGGTCGAGTATTTTTCCGGCAGGGAGAGAAAGCCGTATTCCTGGGTGGAGAAGAGCAGCATCTCCTCCGCCCAGCGGCTCAGGTGCAGGCTAAGCAGAAAGAGCGCATGCACGAACTCCAGCACAAAATCACGGTCGGTGGTGGCGTCCAGGCTGTTATTGGTGGGAGCATCGAAACCCAACTGTTCCGCCATGCGCTGCCGGTCCAGCGGCAGGGTGGCTCCGGCCAC
>DASVBI010000161.1:0-3564 GCA_036375915.1 Terriglobales bacterium
CACACGCCAATTAGTGCTGTGTTAGATTGTGAAAAATTTCACTTCATTCCATACCGTGGAGGATACTGGAATTGGCCATAAGCATGGTTCCCAAACGGGTTTTCTTTACCAAGGGCGTAGGGAAACACCGGGAACGTCTTACCTCCTTTGAGCTGGCGCTGCGCGACGCCGGCATCGCTTCGCAGAACCTGGTTCGCGTCTCCTCCATCTTTCCGCCCCAGTGCAAGCTGCTCTCCCGCGCCCAGGGGTTGAAATATTTGCACCACGGTGAAGTGGTGTTTGCCGTGGTGGCGGAGAACTCCACCCGCGAGCCGCATCGCCTGCTGGCGGCCAGCATTGGCGTGGCCATTCCCGCCGACCGCAACACCTACGGCTATTTGAGCGAGCACCATTCCTTTGGGGAAAAGGAAGAGGCGGCGGGCGATTATGCCGAGGAACTGGCGGCGGAGATGCTGGCCACCACTCTGAACGTGGAATTTGACCCCGACCGCTCCTGGGATGAGAAAAAGGAGATTTACCGCATCTCCAACAAGATTGTGCGCACCGCCAACATCACCCAATCGGCGGTGGGCGACAAGCGCGGCCTGTGGACCACGGTCATCGCCGCCGCCATCTTCATCATTTTCGATTGAGCGCCTTTCGCCCGCGGTTGGCATTGCGGCCGGCCGTGGCCTTCTCCGGGGTGGCTTTCTCCGCAGCCTTGTCCAACCGCTCCAGAACCGCACCCACGATCAACGGCAGGCCTACGGTGGCGTCCACGAATACTTCCCCGAACTTGCCGCCTTCCGCCGGCGGCACGAATTTTCCCCAGGAAACCGCCTCCGTGTAGGGACTGCCGGAGAGCCCGCCCCAGTAGACCGGCTCCGGGCAGATGCGCAGCCCGTAGTGATAGCGCTTCAGCGGCACGTCTTCCCCGCCCCGCCGCCGCCGCAGTTCGATAAAAGGCCCGAACTGCTGCGCCCAATTGCGGGGCACGCCGCCGCCAATGGTGAAAATGCCCAGCCGCTTTTGCTTGAGCATAGTGGCGGCAAAGTGCTCCAAGTCCTCGAATGGGTCGTAGCGCAGCTTGGGCTTGTTCTCGCGGGCGCGCATGCGGTTGTTGAGGGCAAAATCCAGGCCCAATTCGGAGTCAGTGAAGGCGGGCACAAACACCGGCACGTCCTTCTCGTAGGCGGATTTCAGAATGCCGCGCTCCTCCATGTTTTCCTGCAGGTGCTTGCCGATGGCGCGGTTCAGCTTCCAGGAGCAGACCACCTCCTCCGGGTTCCATCCCTGCAGCACGCGGAAAACCACGCGCTCCACGTCATCCAGGTTCTGCTCCGGTTCAATGGTGTCGTAAACGCGGTTGTAGCCGGCCTCGTAGAGTTCCTCATCCTTGAAATCCGGGTTGACCTGGAAGTGAGCCCGTCCGGTAGCCTCGACCAGGCCATGCGCCATTAGCGCGCCGGTGGAAACAATGGCCTTCACGATGCCGCGGTCAATCAGTTCGGTGATGATCAGGCCCTGCTTGGCCACGGTCATGGCGCCGGCCAGGGTCATGACCACGAAACAATCTTTGTCGCGGGCCATAACCTCCAGCACGTCCGCGGCCTCGCCCAGCTGGCGCCCGGTAAAAGCGGTGCGGCTCATGGCGCGCACCAGCGCGTCTACCGAACCCGTACGCGCGATATCCAGCGGCTCCAGAGGCGTGAGCCGGTCTGCCACCGGATCGTGCAGCTTGCGTTCCATGCCTTCGCCACCCATGTGGTTGCCGTGTTTCACCGCGTCACCTCCACTGAGAATCTGTTTTCCTGGTCAGTCATCCCCAGCCCAGACTCGGCAAACCGAATCCGCAACCGAATCAAGGCCCGCCCTGAGCCCAGCCGAAAAAGTCTCGAATTTACCGCCTGCCCAATGCGGTTTGCGGGAAACAGCAAGCTATATCGTTGGCTTATGCCCCGTCAACACAGGTGGCGTTCTGGGCAAAGCGGGTCTACGAAAGCAGACGCATCAAGCCCCGCGCCTGCAGATCGGGAAGCAGAAAGCGCGTGCCGCGCACGCCCGCGGCGCGGGCCAGGGCCTCAGCCGCCATGTAACCGCTGCGCACTGCGCCCTCCATGGTGGCCGGCCAGCCGGTGGCGGTCCAATCGCCGGCCAAAAAGACGCGCGGCCAGGCAGTCACGGCGGGCGGGCGATGGCGGTCCGCGCCCGGCACAGGCGAATAAGTGGCGTGCACTTCCTTGATGACTGTGGCTTTCACCAGCCTGGCCTCGCGCGCCTGGGGGAAGAATTCCCCCAGCTCCCGCACCGCCAGCTCCACAATTTCATTGCGCGATGTTTCCACCAGGCTCCTGGAAGAGCTCACCACCAGCTCCAGATAACTGCCGCCATCTGCCGAACGGCCCAGCAGTTTCGATTTGTGAAACATCCACTGGATGGTGCGGTCGAGGAGCACAGCATGCTCCAGCTCGGTAATCTGGCGATCGAACCACAAGTGAATGCCGGTGATGGGCGAGCTCTCCAGTTGCCCCGCTGCCCGCCGCAGGGGTTCGGCCTCGTCGCCGGGCGGCAGCACCGCGCCAATCGCATTGAAGGGAAGCGCCAGCACCGCGAAGTCGCAGGTTAATTCTTTGCCCGCCACCCACAGCCGCACGCTTTCGCCTTCCGTGCTGAACGCCTCCACCGGGGCCCGCAGCTGCACTTCCCCGCCACGTCCGCGAATATAATCTCCAGCCGCGTTGTAGAGCTCCGTCAGAGGCACGGTGGGCACGCCCATGCGCCCCGCGGCGGCGGACTTGAGAAACGATTCACGAAAGACCTGCGCCCCGTAGCGCACCGAGCTGCGCTCCAGCTCCTCGTTGAGGGCGCTGACCAGCACCACCCTCCAGAAGCGGTCAATAGCGCGGGGCGTCTGCCCATGGCGTTCCAGCCACTGGCGGAAGTTTTCGCTGCCGTTGTCCTCGGCGCCGCGGGCGATGGCCAGCATCGCGCGCGCAATCCCCAGCTTGTCGCCGGCTCCCAGCGACGGCGCCAGCAGAAACGAAGGCGCGGTGTGCAGGGGCGCGGGCAGCCAGGTGGGCGAAATAGCCGACTGCCGCCCCCCCGGCTCTACGAAAACCAGGCGTTCGAACCAGCGGATCTTTTCCTCCACCCCGATGCGGCGGTAAAAATCCACCAGGTTGGTGCAGCAACCCAGCAGAACGTGCTGGCAGTTGTCCACCACTTCCCCGGTTCCAGGATGCTGGTAGGAGGAGGCGCGGCCGCCAAGGTAGGGGCGGCGCTCGAAGAGACTTACCCGAAAACCGGCCTGCGCCAGGGCGCACCCTGCCGCCAACCCCGCCAGGCCACCGCCCGCGATCGCTACAGTTGGGGCAGGCCGATTGACCGCGCCGCTCATGCGCTAAAACGGCGCGCCAGCCCGCGCGTCAGAATGGCTACCTTCTCCGCCCGGCTCAACCGCACTTTTTCCTTGAAGACGTCGTAACCGCACTCTGCGATCTTGTCCAGCAAGCGGCGGTAGATGCTTACCAGCACCCACAAGGCCGGCTGGCTGTCAGGCTCGATGAGGGGAATGAGTTCATCGGC
>DASVBI010000337.1:0-5671 GCA_036375915.1 Terriglobales bacterium
GCAAATGCCCGAACTGGACGGCTTTGCCGCCACCGCCGAAATTCGCCGCCGCGAGCAGGGGGGCAGCGGCCATCTTCCCATCGTGGCCATGACCGCGCACGCCCTGAAAGGCGACCGCGAGCGCTGCCTGGCAGCGGGCATGGATGGCTACATTGCCAAGCCGCTGAAGTTCGAACTGGTGCAGCAGGAAATCGAACGCCAATGCGGTATTCCCTCCACGCCTTCAGCCTCCCCCTGGACTCCCCAGCAGGCTCTGGGCCGGGTGGACGGCGATCTGGAACTGCTGCGCAAGATCACCTCGGTTTTTGTGGATGAATATCCGGGGACGCTGGAGCGACTGCGCACCGCCATGTCGCAAGGCAATCAGCAGGCCATGCGCGATGCCATCCACATGCTGCAAGGTGAACTGGCTTATTTCGCCCTGGAGCCGGCGCTGGTGGAATTGGAGAAATTGCGACTGTTGGTGCATGGCGGCGACCTGCAGGCCGCCGCCCTTGCCCTGCCGCGGCTGC
The DNA here is from genome assembly GCA_036375915.1 of Terriglobales bacterium. Taxonomy (GTDB): domain Bacteria; phylum Acidobacteriota; class Terriglobia; order Terriglobales; family Acidobacteriaceae; genus JAICWP01. The sequence continues at coordinate 513 of DASVBI010000337.1, forward strand.
AGGAGGAACTGGATCGCCTGCGCCCGCAGCTGCTGGAAATTCTCGAGGTGCAACATGAAGGTGCTGGTCGCCGAGGATGACGGCTTCTACTGCCGCATCCTGGAAAGCGTGCTTTGCGAAGAGTACGAAGTCGTCATCGCGCCCGATGGCAACCGCGCCTGGGAAATACTGCAGGCTGACGGGGCTCCCCACCTCGCCCTGCTGGACTGGCAAATGCCCGGCTTGGATGGCCTGGAAGTCTGCCGCAAGGTCCGCGCCCACCCCGCCATGGACGGCTTCTACCTGGTCGTAGCTACGGTTCGCCAGAGCCTGGACGATGTGCTGGCCGGCTTCCAGGCCGGCGCCAACGATTACATCACCAAGCCCTTTCACGCCCAGGAGCTGCGCGCCCGCTTGCGCGTTGGCCGCCGCGTCGTGGAATTACAGGCCGCCCTCGCCACCCGCGTGGCCCAGCTTCAGGATGCCCTTTCCCGCGTCAAGCAACTGCAGGGTCTGTTGCCCATCTGCTCCTACTGCAAGCGCATCCGCGATGATCATGATTATTGGCAGCAGGTGGAAACCTACATGAGTGAGCACTCTCAGGCCACCTTTACCCACGGCATCTGCCCCGAATGTTATGAGAAATTTTTTAAGGCCGAACTGGAGGAGTTGCGCAAAGGAAGGTGAGGGGGCTGCCGCTGGGGACGTTTAAAAGGGCAGATGGCAGTCGCTTTTACTGGCCACTGACAACTGCCTCTACGCCGGCTCCGGGACCATGGCCGCGCCGACTCGCGTTTTCAGCTTGCGTGCTCGGTCCATGGCCGCGTTGGCCAGCCGGTCGGCTTCACTGTTGGCCTGCCTGCGGATGTGCAGGATGGTGAACTCCTGCAAGGACTGGATCAGTTCCTTGCACATCTCGTGGATTTCGCGCAGGCCCGCGCTCTGGCAGGTGTAGTGCCCGGTGATCTGTTTGACCACGACCTCGGAATCGCTGAACACGCACAGCCGGGAGCACTGGTTCTTGGCGGCGTATGCCAGAGCTGCCAGCAGTGCGGAATATTCCGCGTAATTATTGTCCCCAGCCTCGATGGTTTCGCTGATTTCCACCCGGCCGCCGCCGGGATGCTCAATCACCACTCCGATGCCTGCCGGGCCGCGGTTTCCCCGCGAACCACCGTCCACGTATGCCACCCAGGGCGACGACATAATACCGGAGTATACACAAAAATTATGTGTACCCATAGTACCTGTTTATCTTCTTGCACCGGGGCCGCAAAAAATTTAGGATTCTCTCCCGCCTGCCCAGGATGGCAGGCCAGGAACAAAAATGCCGCTCGCCGTGGACCTCAACCCGCAAGGACGCCTGGCTCGTGCTCTGGTCGAGCGCATGAACCAGCTTGATCTCACCATCCGTCAGCTCGCCCAGCGCACCGGCCTGACCTACGAGCACATTCGCAAGCTAGCCAAAGGCGAAGCTCACCCTTCCCGCCTGGCCCTGCAGGAAATCTGCCGGCTGCTAGAGCTGCCGCGGGAAGAAATGGAGAGCCTGGCGGTGGCCGACCGCATCGAAAAGAAATACGGCGGCATTCCCCACGCCCTCTCCGGACACCACCCCGAGCTTTCGCTGCTGGCTCCCTGGTGGGACATGCTCACGCGGGAACAGAAGGATTTTTTCCGCATCGAGATCCGCAGTGTGGCGGACGCCAACCGGGTTGCCCGCAAACCGGCCCGCGGCACCACGCTGCCTGAACCCGCTACCCGTCGCTCCCGCCGCTGAGGGCGGCATTCTTCCCGGCAAGCTTCCGCCTGAGCCGCGATTTTGCTGCGCCTGCAGGCTGGCGCAGCCACCCTTCCCGCAATTTCCGCCGTAATTTCCACAAATTCTTCCACAGTTGCACAAAAAACGGGCATTGACTCTATTGGGTGGCGCTTGTACTTTAGCTTCCGTCGACGGCTGAAAGGGTTGGCGTACACAATATGGCCAGTCCGAAGTAGGCTGGGTGATCAGCTGGGCGGTGCAAGCCGCCGAGCAACCAGGCCCGAAAAAACCGGCAGACTTTGCGAGAAGCCGCTGGGGCTTGGAACTGCGAAAGCAGTGGTCGCATCAGGGGCTGTGACGGTGCATGTTTCCACGCTGTTGGCTCCCTCGCAGGAGCTGGCGGCTAGAGCATAACCAATGTCACGGCCCTTTTAATTTTTTCTCCTCTTTTTCCTTTCCAATTCAATCCGGCAGCGCCGTGCTAATTCTGCCCCCTCCAGGTTCTGACTTCTGCCTACTTTTTGTAGCCAATCTTGCGCAGGAAATCGTGCCGGGCCGTAACCTCCGCCGGACCTTCCACACCTTTGGGCGCGTTTCCGTCAATCACTCCCAGCACGCCTCCGCCCTGCTGGCTGCGCGCCACGATCACCTCCACCGGATTGGCCGTGGCGCAGAAAATCGAGCACACCTCCGAGGTGTTGCGCACCGCAGCCAGCAGGTTGATGGGATAGGCGCTGCGCAACAGCAGCACAAAGACGTGCCCCGCCCCCAGCGCCTGGGCGTTCTGCACCGCCGCGCTTTTCAGTTCTTCGTCGTTGCCTTCCGACCGTATGAGGCAGGGTCCGGAGCTTTCGTTGAAAGCCAAGCCGAACTTGGCTTGCGGCACCGTCGTGACCACCGCCTCATACAAGTCTTCCACCGTCTTGATGAAGTGCGATTGGCCAACGATGATGTTGGCGTCTGCCGGCAACGCCATGCGCACGCTTTGCAGTTCGAGCATACCTCGGCCTCCTTCGCGACATCATAGTCGCGGGAAACCCTCTCGGTCACTGCCGGGTGCCTCTCCGGGCCGTGCTGGCTAACTCAGCGCCTTGATGAACTTCCACAAGGGGGTATCAAAGGCCCGGGCCATTTTCGACAAGGCGGTCAGGTTGGGACTATGATTGCCTTGTTCGTAATTCCATAGCCGGGTCAAAGAAATCCCACTCTGCTGCGCCATCTGCCGCAGCGACCATTCACGCTGTTCTCTTTGTTTACGCAGGTGCCGAGCAAATTTTTGTCTCAAGCCCATATCAGCACTCTTTCTTTTCGTTCGATTTGCCATTGTGCCGTTGTTCCGTCTTTGTAATTGTTGAGACAGCCCCAAGCTGCAAGTTGGGAAAGTATATACCTATCCCTTGCTTTCGCGCTATTGGGGGCATTGCGAAAATAAAAATATGTGGTCTGTAAGATTTTTTTACAACCGGGTGGATACTGCAGCACTGTTGCGAAAACAGGTTGTTGACTTTAAGCCGCGCGCCGCTCCGCCATCAGTTGCTCCATGCGCTCCTGGCATTGCAGGCAGCAGCGGGCCCAGGGCACAGCTTGCAGGCGTTTGTCATTGATTTCTTCCTCGCAGGCCTCGCACTGTCCGTAAGTTCCGTTTTCAACCCTTTCCAGCGCTTCCGTCACCATCTGCAGCAGCCGCCGTTCCTGCGTGCTCTGGGCAAAAAAGAACTCCTTGCTGGCAAAAATGCTGGCCCGCTCGGCGGCATCCTGCGGGTAATCCTCCATCACCGAACGCCCATGTTGCTGGCTGACATTCACAATACGCGCCAGTTCCTGTTGTCGCGCCTGCAGCATGCTTCTGAAGTTCGCCAGTCTGACCCGGTCCATTTCCTTCACCCCGGTCGGTCGCAAGCCAACCTGCCGCGGGTTTGTACCCTAACTATGTTCCTGCGGTAGTCGCTTCAGCCCTTCTCCGGCGAATTAGACGCCGTCCCCTAGTGCCCGGTTGCAGAATGCTGGCCCCCTGCAACCTAAAAATTGTGGATTTCCCATTTCCGGCCTGGGACCAATGGCTTACCTCTTGCCCGCCTGCCGCCGCATACGTTCCACAAATACCACCTCGTCGGGCTTGTCGTATTGCCGCAAAACGTGGCGCACGCTGCGCCCGCTCACCAGGTGAACCACTTCCTCGGCCAGGTTCTTGGCGTGGTCCCCAGCCCGTTCCAGGCTTTGGATCATGAACACCACGTGAAAGCTCTCGCGGTGCAGCTGGTGCTCCGGATTCTCGATATGACGCACGAAAACCAGATTGCGCAAGCGGTCCATTTCCGCGTCCGCCTTGAGCACGTCCACCGCCCGCTTCACATCCCGCCGGGCGAACGCCTCCCGCGATTCCGCCAGCATACGGGCGAGGATGCCGGCCATAGTAGAAAGCTCCTTTACCTCCTGCGCCTCCAGCCGCGAGCCCACCGCCACCGCGCGGTTGGCGACGTTGAGCAGCAGGTCTCCGATCCGCTCCAGTTCGATGATGAATTTCAGGCAGGCCAGCAACTCCCGCGTGCGCTGCGCCGGCGCCTGGCTGATCGCGGCCGTTACCGCGTCATTGATGTCATGATCGAGCTTGTCCAGCTCTTCCTCGTACTGGCGCACCTTCTCGGCCAGGGCGCCGCTGGGGGAGCCTACTCCTTTGGCCAGCGCTTCGGCGGCTTCGCGCGCGGCGTCAAACCCGCGCAAACTGGAATTCAGCAGCTGTTCGTAGGATTCCTCGGGCGAGGGGTTCTTGAGTTCGGCAGTGCTCATGGGCTGGTCGGCTCCCGTATGCGGTTCTGACAGCAGCTTGGATTCAGCGGCTCAGACCGCCGTTGCTACCCGTCCTGCATACACCCGTCTGCCGTGCTTTTGCAAGAAGCGGAATCAGTTCTCCGCTTTCACTGTTGGTGGGGATTCAACCGCTCGCGGACCAAAGTAGGAACCTGGAACAGCCCACCCGCTCCTCAGCGCGTGCTGGCTTCCGCCCGCTTGCCGTGCAGCAGCTCTACCATGGCGTGGTTCAGCCGCGCCCGGATTTCGTGCCGTTCGTGAGCCCGCGCGATGTAGCGCACCACCACCTGCACCCCGGAACCGGTGGGCTGCACGTCAATGGCGGGCTCGGCCGAAAATGACTTTACCCCATAGTGCCAGGTCACCCGCTGCCACTCGTCTTTCGCCTGCCGGAAGCTGGCTTCCGTCTCCTTGGTCACAATCTCCCGGATTTCCTGGATGAGCGGATATGGGTCGCGGTCGGCAGGGATAGACAGCCGCAACTCGTCCCACAGCCACTGCCCTGAAGTGGAGAAGTTGAAATAGTGTCCTTCGATGGCGAAGCTGTTGACAAAGGCCACCTTGCGCCCGGTGGGATGTCCGGCATCGGTCCAGTTCCCTGTCTCCAGCAGAA
>DASVBI010000143.1:0-4438 GCA_036375915.1 Terriglobales bacterium
CGCCGCTGGCGCCCTCAAGAAATGGGCGTGGCCCATCGAAGACTCGACTTCCGCCGGACACCTGATGGGAACCTGCCGTATGGGGAACGATCCGAAGAGCTCCGTGGTTGACAAGTACCATCGCGCCCACGATGTTCCCAATCTCTTTGTCGTGGACGGCGGCAGCTTCGTAACCAGCGGCCGAAATCAGCCGACCTGCACCATTCAGGCGCTGGCTTACAGGGCTGCGGATCACATGATCCGGATGGCAAAGGCCGGAAGCATCGAGTCTTCGCTTTGAGTTGAAACTGATCCTACTCAACGTCTGGCCGGCAATCGAAAAAACGATCTCGGGCTGATTGGCGATAAATCCCCTTCTCGCATTTCATTGCGGCGTAACCCCGGCTGACAGCCGACGGCGAGGGCTCCGTTAGCAGTAAACTATGGGATACTCGCAGTGTGATGACCCTGGAGGAGTGCCGCCGCTTTTACGCCGAAGAGATCCGGCTGGCGGCTAGCGTGACATCCGCGGCCCTGGTAGAGGCCTTCGCTGCTAAAGCATCTCAGCATGACGCCTTATTGCGCAGGGCGGACGAGGGCGGGGGCGCCCGCGCCACAAAATCAGAAGCGTGCCGCAGTTTTTAGCGGCCACTCACCACTTTTTGCTCGCTGGGAGATTTGCTGAAGAGAATTTCGGAAACCAGCAGCAGCGCTCCTACCACAATGGCGCTGTCGGCAAGGTTGAAGGCGGGCCAGTGATAGCTGCCGACGTAGAAGTCCAGAAAGTCCACCACCTGGCCGCTCACCAGGCGATCCCACAAATTACCCAGCGCGCCTCCCAGAATGAGGGCCAGGCCCACTCCGGTGGTAGTCATGGCGTGGCTGTTTTTCCACAGCAGGGCCGAAACCACCACCAAGGCCACCAGGGAGAAGAGCACCAGCACGGCAATTTTCCACTCCGAGGGCGACTCGGCAAACAGCCCGAAAGCCGCCCCGCGGTTTTCCACGTGGGTGAGGTGGAAGAAGCCGGGAACCACGGCCACGCTCTCATGGAGCGCGATATTTTTGTCCACCACCATTTTTGCCAGGCGGTCACAGACAACAACCGCGAAGGCGATCAGGAAGTGGTACTTGCGCATGGCGTGCTCAGATGACATGAACTTCTGCTCACTCCTATTCTAACTTTCCCATTGCTTCAGTACGGCGCTGCAGCGTTCGCATACTCCGGGGTATTCCGGGTCTTCGCCCACATGAGTGGAGTAGTTCCAGCAACGCTCGCACTTGCGGCCAGGAGCTTTGCTGACTTGGACGCGTACCCCTGAAGCCCCGTCACCCGCAGCGCTCTCCAAATTTACCGCCGAAACAATAAACAGGAACCGTAACTCCTGGGCGTAGCGGGCCAGCACCGAATAGGCAGGTTCAGGCGCGCTTAGGATAACCTGGGCTTCCAAACTGCCGCCGATCAGCTTCTGGTTGCGCGCCGCCTCCAGCGCCTTCAGCACCTCGTCCCGCACTCCCCGCAATAGCGTCCAGTCGGAACCAAGCTGCCCCTCATTGGATTCACCGTTGCGGGTAGGGGTCGCAAGCCCGAGAATTTCCTGCTGGCTGGGAAAGAGGGCCAAATGCACGCTCTCCACACGCCCAGCCACCTGGGGCAACTGCTGCCACACCTCCTCGGAAGTAAAGCTGAGAATGGGGGCCAGCAGCCGCACCAGGGCTTCGCCGATGCGCCAGATGGCGGTCTGAGCGGAGCGCCGTCCGCGGGAGTTGGGGGCATAGGTGTAGAGCCGGTCCTTGAGCACGTCAAAATAAAAGGCGCTCAGGTCCACCACGCAGAACTGGTTCACGCGCTGGTAGATCTTGTGGAACTCGAAGCGTTCGTACCAGTTGCGCACCTGTTGGTTAAGTTCGGCGCTCTGCAGCAGCATGTAGCGGTCGAGCGAATCCATCTGTTCGTAGGGCACAGCATGCTGCGCCGGGTCGAATGCGTAGAGATTACCCAGGATGTAGCGGAAGGTGTTGCGCAGTTTGCGGTAGTTCTCGGCCACCCGCTGCATAAGCTGCTCGGAGTCCACTACATCTTCGCGGAAGTCAACAGAGGCCACCCACAGGCGTACGATTTCGCCACCCAGGCGGTTGGCAATGTCCACCGGATCCACGTCATTTCCCAAAGACTTGTGCATGGCGCGGCCCTGTTCATCGAGGGTCCAGCCATTAGTGGCGACCGCGCGGTAGGGGGCGGAGTTGCGCGCGCCAATGGAGCACAGCAGGGAGGAGTGGAACCAGCCACGATGCTGGTCGCCACCCTCGAGGTAAAGGTCGGCCGGCCAGGGATATCCGGGCTCCCGCTGCTGGACCACCAGGTAGCTGGAGCCGGATTCAAACCACACGTCAATAATGTCCATCTCCCGCGTGAACTTGGAGTCGCCGCACCCGTCGCAACGCGTTCCAGGGGGAAGTAGGGTATCAGCCTCCGGTGTGTACCAGGCGTCCACACCCTTTTGCGCCACCATCTGGGTTACCGCGCGATTGACCTCGGGTGATTTCAAGGCCCGGCCGCAGCCGGAACACAGAAATACGGCAATCGGCACACCCCAGACGCGCTGGCGGGAGATGCACCAGTCCGGACGCGTGGCGATCATGTTGGAAATCCGCTCTTCGCCCCAAGCCGGGTCCCAGCGCACTTTCTTGATCTCGTCCAGCGCGCGCGTGCGCAGCGTGCCGCCTGCCATCGGTGTCTCCATGGAGATGAACCACTGTTCGGTGGCGCGAAAGATAACGGGATTATGGCAGCGCCAGCAGTGGGGATAAGAGTGCTCCAGCTTCTCCGTATGCAACAGCGCGCCGCGGGACTTCAGCAGCTCGATGATGGGCTGGTTGGCTTCAAAAACAGTCTTGCCGTTGTATTCCGGCAGGCCATTCTGGAGGCGGCCTTCGCCATCCACATTGCAGGTCTGGTCGAGCTTGTACTTCTGGCCGGTATAGAAGTCCTCGGCGCCATGCGAAGGCGCGGTATGGACCACGCCCGTGCCCTGGTCCATGGTGACGTAATCGGCCAGCACGCCCAATATCTTGCGCTGCTCCCAAGGCAGGAAGGGATGGTAAAAGTACAGGTGCTCCAGCTTTCCGCCAGGAAATTTGGCGACAATTTTCCAGTCTTTGAAGCCGCACTTGTCGGCGGTTACTTGTGCCAACCTGTCGGCCACAATGTAGATTTCGCCGCCCGTTTCGATCGCAACATATTCCTCATGAGGATGGAACGCCACCGCCATGGAGGCTGGCAGGGTCCAGGGAGTGGTGGTCCAGATGACGGTGAAGACCGGCTTGCCTTCGAAAATGCGCTTGGCTGCGAGTTCGGGATCAAGGTCGCGCGCATCGGACTGCATGCGGTATTTCACCCACACGCTTGGGCTGGTGTGGTCTTTATACTCAACTTCCGCCTCGGCCAACGCGGTCTCATCGAAAATGCACCAGTAAACCGGGCGTAAGCCTTTGTAGACAAAGCCACTTTCAAAAAACTTGTAAAAAGTGGCCAGAACCACCGACTCATACTCCGGAGTCATGGTGGAATAAGGCTGCTCGAAGCGGCCAAAAACCCCCAGGCGCTTAAACTGGCTGCGCTGTAAATCCAAATACCTATCGGCGTACTTGCGGCACTCGCGGCGCACTTCCAGGGGCGGCATGGTCAGCTTCTTACCGCCCAGCTCGGCATCTACTTTAATTTCAATGGGCAGCCCATGGCAGTCCCACCCCGGGACGTAAGGAGCATCAAATCCCGCCATGTTTTTGGACTTCACGATAAAGTCCTTCAGCGACTTGTTCAGGGCTGTGCCCAAGTGGATGGGCCCGTTGGCATAGGGAGGTCCATCATGAAGAATGTAAAGAGTGGCGCCGGCGCGGACTTGACGCAGGCGTTGGTAAATGCCCATGTCCTGCCAGCGGGCGAGCATTTTGGGCTCGTTCTGGGGCAGGTTCGCCTTCATGGCGAAGTCGGTCTTGGGCAGGTTGAGGGTAGCTTTCAGCTCCAGGGCCACGCGTGCTTGACTCCCCGTGTTAAAGTGCTTTCATTATAGGGAGCAGGGAAACGGCAGTCCAACGCCTCCCGACACCTTCCCAAAATGGACCCCAATCGGTTATCCGTGGTAATAGGGTAAGTTTTTCTTTTTGAGTGACGTTTTGGGTATACCGGCATCTAATTGTGGGTATTCAAAGTACGTCTGGATGGTGTAGGGGTGTCAAGCTGCTCGCAAATGACGGTAAGCAAGAGGGAAAGCCTGCAGAATCGCGAAAGCAACTTGGCACTCCATGTGCTCATCTCGTTTAATGGTGGCAGTGAGCCTGCCCATCTAAGAGGTACCCAGCCGGGACGAACATATGGCAAATGACGTAATGGTCCCCCCAACGCAGACGCAGGCAGAGCCGGAACTCAACCTGCTTCTTAGATCGGAAACGCTTGACC
>DASVBI010000630.1:0-3236 GCA_036375915.1 Terriglobales bacterium
GGCGAGGCCGAGGACGTCATGCAGGACGCCTACGTCCGCGCCTACCAGCACCTGAGTCAGTTCGCCGGCCGGGCCAAGTTCTCAACCTGGCTGACCCGCATCGCCGTCCACGAGGCCCTGGCCCGCGCCCAACGCCGCAGCCGGGTGCAGGAACTCGATGCTGAACCTTACGGAGGCAACATGGACCCGCTGACTGCGAAAACTCCCGACCCCGAACAGCAGGCCTCCGACCACGAATTGCTGGCCCTGCTGCAAAGCGCCGTGCTGGAGCTGCCCCCGAGTTACCGCTCCGTGCTTGTGCTACGTGATATCGAGGAAATGAGCACCGCTGATACCGCCGAGGCCCTGGAACTCAGCGAAGAAAACGTTAAGGTGCGCCTGCACCGCGCCCGCGCCCTGCTGCGCCGCGAGCTCTTCGCCCGTACCGGCGCGCAACGCCGCAACGCCTTCCCTTTTATGGGCGCCCGCTGCGACCGCATGGTGGAAACCGTGATGCAGCGCATACGCGCGCTACAGGCCGAGGTAACGAAAGAGTAAGGGCACCAAGCCGAATTATCGCTGTACCCGCCGTCAACCCCTTCAAGCTATACTTTCCAGGCTGCAAGGTGGACTGCAACCTGGACCACCCACCGTACATTTTTTACCCCGAGAAAGAGTCTTATGAAATTCCCTAACTTCATTGTGTCGGCGCTGGCGGTCTGCACCATGCTTTCCCAGGCGGTGGCGAAGACACCCCCTTCCGTACCCGCGACCGGTTCTCCTTACCTCTTCGTGTGGGCGGGCGATGATGCCCGGAAGTCCAGCGATTTCCTCGCCGTCATTGACGCCAACCCCTCTTCGCCAAGCTATGGCCGCATCGTCAGCAGCCTGCCCGTGGGCATCACCGGCAGCATGCCCCATCACACCGAATACGAGTTCCCCCAGGGCAATCTGCTTTTTGCCAACGGCTGGGTAGCCGGGCACACCTTTATCTTAGATCTGAGCCAGCCCTTAAAGCCGCGCATTGCCGGCCAGTTCCAGGACCGCGCCGGCTATAGCTTTCCCCATAGTTTCGTTCGTTTGCCCAGCGGCGACGTGCTGGCCACCTTTCAATCGCACGGCGGCTCACTGGCCGCCGACGGCGGCTTAGTGGAACTGAGTAACGATGGCTCGGTGGTGCGTTCCGCTTCCGCCCTCGACCCTGCCGTGGACAAGGACGTCATCTGGCCCTACAGCATGGCGGTTGTGCCTCAAATAGACCGGGTGGTGAGCAGCAGCAGTCCCATGGGCTGGCCCGACTGGGGAAAGCTTCCCCCGGGCTCCTGGACGCTGAAGAAAGTCAACGACCAGGTGACCTCGCAGGTGCAGGTCTGGAGGCTCTCTGACCTGCGCTTGCTCAAGACTGTCTCGCTTCCCTCTGATAGCGGCCAGCATAACCGCTGGCCGGCGGAGCCACGGCTCTTGCCGGATGGCTCCGTTTACGTGAGCACGTTCTCCTGCGGCCTGTATCGCATCAAGGACTTGAGCGGCGCTCATCCCTCGGCGGAACTCGTGTACACCTTTCCCGGCGGCGACAACATGCACACCATCTGCTCGGTTCCGGTGGTGGTGGGACACTACTGGATTCAGACCGCGGCCGCGCTGCCCGGATTAATCGCCCTGGACATCAGCCATCCCGAGAAGCCGGTGGAAGTATCGCGGCTGGTTTTTGATTCCCAGTTCCCCATGCCGCACTGGCTGGCCGCCGACCGCAAGAGCGACCGCCTGGTGGTCACCGGAGATATGGAAAGCTGGCTCCTGGTGGCGCGCTTCGATGCCAAGAAAGGCAAGCTGAGTTTGGACCAGAGCTTCCGCCAGCCCGGCGCGGCCGTGCCCGGCATCAGTTTCGACCGCCAGCAGTGGCCCCACGGCAAATCCGGCAGGGCGCTGGTGCATGGGGCGTTGTTCGGGCCGGAGTAGGACGCAACAAGCCGCGAGAGAATGGAATTTGCACAATAAAATGCAGATTAGATGAGACGTTGCAAGCAACGTCTCTACTGATGCACATCTGCACTTCACATGTTGTGATCGCCCGTAGAGACCTAACTTGTTACGTCTTCCTCCATAAAAAGAAGGGGGGCGCAAGGTCCCCCGTTTCTTTATGCCGTGGAACTGTTACCGCGAAGCGGCCTTGGGCAGATCCGCTTCCACTGGCATGGCTGCCGTCGGCGTGCCCGCCTCCGCCACCTTGATGCGCATTCCGTAAAACGAACGGTAGACGAAGAACAGCGAGATCACGAAGAAGATGGCGGCCAGCGTGCGGCTGAACCCCGCTCCCATCTCGTAGGTCAGGCGCACCGCCAGTTCCACCGCCAACAGACCGAACAGGGTGGTGAACTTGATCACGGGGTTGAGGGCCACGGACGATGTGTCCTTGAAGGGATCACCCACCGTGTCGCCCACCACCGTGGCCGCGTGCAGTTCGGTTCCCTTCTGCTTCAGTTCCACTTCGACGATCTTCTTGGCATTGTCCCAGGCGCCGCCGGCGTTAGCCATAAAGATGGCCTGGTAGAGGCCGAAGGTGGCGATGGAAATCAGGTAACCCACGAAGAAGAACGGCTCTACGAACGCGAAGGCCAAAGCGGCAAAGAACACCCCCAGAAAGATGATGAACATGCCTTTCTGTGCGTACTGAGTGCAGATGGCCACCACCCGCTTGCTGTCGGCGACCGAAGCTTTCTCCACGCCTTCCAGTTTGATGTTGGCCTTGATGAACTCCACCGCGCGGTAAGCCCCGGTGGTTACCGCTTGAGTGGAGGCGCCGGTGAACCAGTAAATAATGGCCCCGCCGGTGATCAGGCCGAGCACAAAGGGAGCGTGCAAGAGCGAGAGCATGCCCACGTTGGCGGTGAGGCCGTTGGTCAAGGCCATGATGATGGAAAAGATCATGGTGGTTGCGCCGACCACGGCGGTGCCGATAAGCACCGGCTTGGCGGTGGCTTTGAAGGTATTGCCGGCGCCGTCGTTAGCTTCCAGCAGGTGCTTGGCGCGCTCGAAGTTCACCGGCATCTTGTAGTCGCGCTCGATTTCGCGTCCCACACCGGGAATCTGCTCGATCAGTGACAGCTCATAAACCGATTGCGCGTTGTCCGTTACCGGACCGTAGGAGTCCACCGCGATGGTGACCGGGCCCATCCCCAGGAAGCCGAAGGCTACCAGGCCAAAGGCGAACACGGGAGCGGCCAGCATAATCGCGCCCAGGCCCTGGGTGCTGACCA
>DASVBI010000706.1:0-4108 GCA_036375915.1 Terriglobales bacterium
GGCGCCCGGAGTGCAAGTTCAGAGCTGCATCTGCGATGTGCGTGACCCGGACTCGGTCGCCGCGCTTCTGGCCACGGTCAAAAAGAAATTTCGCCGGCTCGACATTCTGATCAACAACGCCGGCATTTCCCACGCCCAGGCCGAAGTAGAGCGCCTCCCGCTCGCCGCCTGGCGCGCGGTCATGGAAACCGACCTGACCGGCATGTTTGTGGTCACGCAGGCGGCGCTGCCACTAATGCGCCGGGGCGGGACGATTGTGAACAATCTGTCCCTGGCGGCGACACGTGTCTTTGCCGGGCAGAGCGCCTACTGCGCCGCCAAGCACGGGGCTCTGGGGTTGACCCGCACTCTGCGGGAGGAACTGCGCCCGCGCGGCATTCGCGTGATGGCATTGCTCCCCGGCGCCACTTCTACTGACATCTGGAACCAGTTCTGGCCGGAGGCGCCGCGCCAGCGCATGCTGCGGCCCGAAACCGTCGCCCAGGCGGTGCTTGACGCGCTTCTGCTGCCTCCGGAGAGTACGGTGGAGGAGCTGACGCTCATGCCTACGGGTGGGGCGCTGTAAAAAGCACCCAGCAATTACTGCCTTACCACGTTCCATACCTTACCCGCCGTACCCGGGCAGGGAAGACCTTGATGAGAACAATGCCGGCCACAAATCCGCCCACGTGGGCCCAGAAGGCGATCCCCCCGGTGGTCTGGCTGGAAATCGCCACCGCGGTAATCGCGCCGCTGAAAAACTGGATAACAAACCAGTAGCCCAGCACAATCCACGCCGGCAGCCACCAGAAGGTAAAGATCACGATCAGCGGCACCAGGGTCAGCACCTTGGCCCGGGGATAGAGCACCAGGTAGGCGCCCATCACCCCCGCAATGGCGCCGCTGGCGCCAACCGTGGGCATCGCCGAACCCGCGTTCAGCAGCGTGTGGGCGATGGCGGCCGCCAGTCCGCTCAGCAGGTAGAAAACGATGTACAGGAAATGCCCCAGGTAGTCCTCGATGTTATCGCCAAAAATCCATAGCACCCACATGTTGCCTATCAGGTGCAGCCAGGAAGCGTGCAGAAACATGGAGGTCAGGATGGGCAGCAAAGCCGTTCCCGCGGAAATGTGGTGCGTGCCGCCGGCTAGGCCGGTTATGCGCGCCGGCACCATACCGAATTCGAACATCAACTGGTTGCGCGCGCGCGGCCCAAAGCCCAGCATCTCGTACAGAAAGATCACGGTGTTGAGCGCGATCAAAAAATACGTGATGTAGGGCGTGCTGAAGCGCGGCGTGTCGTCTTTCAGTGGAATCATGGGTGATGCGTTGTCGGCTCCATTTGGGCGCCAGCGGCAGGGAAGGCCCCTCCCGGTTGACCAAAGTGTCCCGCCGCCTTCACGATAGCAGACAGACCTCTATGGACGGAGTCCTGGTAATTGACAAGCCGGCGGGGCTTACCTCGCACGATGTGGTCAACCGCGTCCGCCGCATTCTGCAGGAGCGCTCGGTGGGCCACCTCGGTACCCTCGACCCCCTCGCCACCGGCGTGTTGCCCCTGGTGGCCGGGCGCATGACCCGTTTGGCCCAGTTCTACACCGCTTCCGAGAAGACCTACGAGGGCGTAATCCGCTTCGGCTTCGCCACCGACACCTACGACGCCGAAGGCGAACCCCTGGGGCCTCCACAGGAAGTTAAAGCAACTCTTGAACAACTGCTCGAGGTTGCCAGTCGCTTCAGGGGACACATTCGGCAGATGCCGCCCCCGTTTTCCGCCAAGAAGATTCACGGCGTGCCCGCCTACAAGCTGGCCCGCAAACATCGCGAGGTGGAACTGCTTCCCGTGGACGTTGAAATCAAAGACTTTGAGCTGCTGGATTGGGAAGGCGCGCAGGCCCGCTTCCGTGCCCGCGTGGCCTCCGGCACCTACATGCGGTCGGTAGCTCATGAAATGGGCCAGATCCTGGGCTGTGGTGCTCACTTGGCAGCTCTGCGCCGTACCGCGTTGGGCGAGTTCGTCATCGGCGATGCCCACACCCTTGAGGACGCGGAGGCGGCCGCTCAGCAGGGCCGGGCCGAGGAACTCTTCGTTCATCCCCGCAAGCTGTTGCCGGAAATGCCCAGCGTTACTGCCAACGAGGAAAACGTGGCCCGAATTCGGGTAGGCCGCGCGGTGAACTTGCCCGAGCTGTCCCGCGCCCGCCAAGTCAAGGTGTTTCAAGGTCAGAGCGAGCTGATTGCCATTGCCACGCGCGTTGCCGGAACTCTATTTCATCCCAAGATCGTTCTCGCGGTCGAACCCCAAACCACTGGGAAGAGTAGCCGCTAAGGCGCTGATGAGCAGGAGCGGACTGCTGGGTATATCCAATGTCCGATAACAGGTATTATGTCAACTTCGTGCTGCGGTCGGCGTTTGGACCTTGTCCCGCCGCGCCCTTGCTGTGGCGCCGCTTGCGGCCTAAGCTGGACCTGGACGCCAGGACAAATTTTATGAGCAGACTTCCGGCAACGGCACTTCTGCTGCTGTTGGCGCTGGTACTGGGCGGCTGCGGAGGCGGCTTGCAGGTGGGAACGCCGCCGCCACCACCTCCCCCTTTGGTCTTTCCTCCCGCCTTCGTCTACATAAGCAACACTAGCGCCAATACCCTAAGCGGCCTCAACGTAGCCGGCGGCAAGCCGGCGCGGCTTGGCACCAGCCTGCCAAACCCCGGCGGAACGGCCCCAATAGGCCTGGTGGCCACCGGCAAATTGCTTTACGTCGCCAATTCCGGCTCTGGAACCATCAGCGGTTTCAGCTTCGATGCCAATACGGGAGCCTTGCAGACCTTACCGGGTTCGCCCAATGTTGCCGCTCCCGGCGTCAGCCAGATGGCCCTTTGTCCGGGCAACAGCGGACCCACAGCTCCCCGCTTCCTCTACGCGGTGACCAGTTCCGTCGTTCTGGGGTACAACATCACCAGCACCGGCCAACTCACGCCCGTGCCGGGCTCACCCTTTGGCGCCGGAAGCCAGCCCGCCGCCGTGCTGACAGATGCGGGGTGCAAGTTTGTGTTTGTCGCCAATCAGGGCTCCAACAGCATTTCGGTGTTTTCGGTGAATTCCAGCAGCGGCCTCCTGACCCCGGTTCCTGGTTCGCCTTTTCCGGCGGGAGCGGCGCCGGTAGCGCTGGCCACGAGCGATGGCTTTCTGTTTGCCGCCAATTCGGGATCGAATAACATCTCGGTTTACACCATCAACAGTGGCGTCGGGTCCGGAGGCGGGTTTCTGACTCAGGTGGCGGGCTCCCCTTTCTCTGCCGGCGCTTCGCCCAGCGCCCTGGTATACCTCACTCCCACGCTGTATGTCGCCAATTCCGCTTCCAATGATGTGTCCGCCTTTACGGTTACGCTTACTACCGGCAGGCTCACACCCGTGACCGGGTCCCCATTCCTGGTCGGCACCAATCCAATGGCCATGATTAGCCTCTCCCCGCCGGCCAATAATGTGGCCCAGCAGATGTTCTTGTACGTGGCCAACGCCGGCTCCAGCAACTTGAGCGGGTTCAGCATCGGGGCCAATGGCATGCTGACCGTCGTGCAGGGCTTCCCCTTTTCTGCCGGCATCAATCCGCGGGCCCTGGTGTTTGCCTGCGGCCATTGCGGCTACCCGTGAGGCCGAGGCCATTGACGATTGAAGATTGACGAGTGACGATTAAAAATCTTGCGTCGCGACAGGGTAAAGCCCAGGACGGAGGTCCTGGGTAGACGTCAGCAAAGCTGACCGAGTTCCGGAGGGACGGCACTGCAAAAGCTGACCTGCCACGCGGATTTCACTTCGCCAATCGTAAATCTTCAATCGTCAATTCTGCCCGCCAGCAATCCCTCCAGCTCTTCACGCACCCGGCGCACCGCCTCCAGGCGCTCCGGCGTGGCTTCCACCACCTCGGATTTGTACTGAAAGACTTGCCGGCCACCCATTTGGATGAGTACGCCCATGGCTTCGCCCATGCGCCAGCCCGGGGTGCCGATCATGCGCAGGCCATCGGGTGTGGCCTCCAGCAGCGCAATCACGTTCTCGCGCACCGCGCCGATGGCCTTGGGAAAGCGTTCAAAGGTTTCCAATTGGAAGCCGGCGAGATAGATGCGCTGCA
>DASVBI010000078.1:0-9702 GCA_036375915.1 Terriglobales bacterium
GAACTCAGGGCGCAGGCTCGTTCCAGGCAGTTCTCCAATTCGCGCACATTCCCCGGCCAGTCGTAGGCCAGCATCAGCTTCAAAGCGTCATCATTCAGGATTCGCGGGGTGCCGCTGTCTCGCGACAGGCGCTCCAAAAAATAATTGGCCAGCAACGGAATGTCCTGCCGACGCTCGCGCAAGGGAGGAATGCGCAGGGTCAAAACGTTGAGGCGAAAATACAGATCGCGGCGGAAGCTGCCCTGGGCCACGGCGTGTTCCAGGTCGCGATTGGTAGCCGCCAGAATGCGGACGTTGATGGGCGTGTTCCGGGTGCTGCCCACGGCTCGGATTTCTTTTTCCTGGATGGCGCGCAGCAACTTGGCCTGCAAATCCACCGACAGTTCCGCGATTTCGTCCAGAAAAACCGTTCCTCCGTCGGCGATGGCCAGCAGACCTTCCTTGGAATGCTGTGCCCCGGTGAAGGCGCCTTTAACGTACCCGAACAGTTCGCTTTCGATGAGGGTGGGCACCAGCGAGCCGCAGTCCACGGGAATGAAGGGGCGGTCGCGCAGCGGACCGGAAAAATGGATGGTGCGGGCCACCAGTTCCTTGCCCGTGCCGCTTTCTCCCAGGATCAGCACCGGGTGGGTGCTGTGCGCCGCCTTGGAGATGATGCGATAGATTTTCTCCATCTCCGGCGCCCGGCCCACGATGTTGCCAAAGCCCTGCTTGGACTTGATCTTCTCCCGCAGCATGCGGTTTTCACTCTTCAGCTTCAGGTGGGCGCTCACCCGTTCCAGCAGGAGCTTCAATTCGTCCAGGCTGAAAGGCTTGGTCACGTAATCGTAAGCGCCATCCTTCATGGCCTGTACCGCCGATTGCACGGTGCCGTAGCCGGTCACCACCACCACCACCGCGTCCGGGCGCTGGCTCTTTATGTGGTGCAGCGCTTCCAGTCCTCCCTCCCCCGGCAGGCGCAGGTCGAGCAGCACCACATCCATGGGTTGCGCTTCCATGGCGCGGTAGGCGTGCTCAGCGGAATCAGCCACGAAGGCGTTGAACCCCAGTATCTGGGCTGCTTCGCGGCAGGCTTCGCGAATGGAACGCTCGTCGTCCACGATCAGCAGGTTGAGGAAATTTGCCTTTTCGATTTGCGCCGGAGCCGGCGCCGCTTCCGCTGTTAGCATGACTTCCTCCTGGAACTGCATTTGCCAGCCTTGGTCATCCTCCGGCCGCTTTCCGCACCGGGCGCTTCCGCCGGCGGAGGTCCCGCGTCCAGCGTCTCGCGCACCTTGCGCGCCAGAGCGCCCCCTGTGAATGGCTTGCGAAATATCCGGCTATCCGGCGCCTCTTCCTGGCCCCCCGGACCGTAGCCGGAAATGAACAGCACTTTGGCCTGGGGGCGCAGAGGCGCGACTTGCCGCGCTACTTCCTGTCCGCTCTTCCCGGGCATAACCATGTCCAGCAGGAGCAGATGAATGGGACCCCGGTGCCGCCGAGCCAGTTGCATTGCTTCTGACCCATCTGCGGCCACCAGCACCTGGTAGCCGCACTGCGTCAGTACTTGTTCAACCGAGGCGCGCACACGTTCGTCATCTTCCACCAGCAGCACCGTCTCCCGGCCTTCCAGCGATGGATGGTTATGCGCCTCTGAGCCGTGCCACTCCAGTTTGGCGCGCACTCGCGGCAACAGCACCCGCATGCGCGTTCCCCGGCCGGGAGCGCTCTCCACCACAATGCTTCCGCGCGCCTGGGTCACAATCGCCTTCACGGTGGCCAGGCCCAGGCCCGTGCCCTGTCCCGGCTGCTTGGTGGTGAAAAATGGTTCGAACAGGTGGGCGCGGGTGTTTTCGTCCATCCCGCAGCCGTTATCGGCGACCTCCAGGACCACGTACTCTCCCGCTGTCACCCGGGCGGCGATGGCAGTGGCCGCATCCAGAGCGCAATCGCTCAACTCGATGCTGATGCGCCCACCCTGCGGCAGGGCGTCGCGCGCATTGAGCACCAGGTTGAGGATCACCTGCTGCATTTCCGCCGGATCGGCTTTGATGTGCCCCAGACCGGACGCGCTGCGGATGGTCAGTTCAATCCTCTCCTCCACCAGCTTAGCCAGCAGGTCGCGCATATCCCCAACGACCGTCTCGAGGGAGAGCACTTTGCTGTCGCTCACGTGCTGGCGGGCGACGAAGAGCAGCTTGCGGATGAGGGCGCAACCGTGTTCCGTGGCCAGCTGGATTTCCCGCGCCCGCTGCCCACCAGGATGCGACCTCAATTCCACGGCCAGCAGGTCGGAAAGAATGCCGATGCCGGTCAGCAGATTGGCGAAATCGTGCGCCAGACCGGCCACCAGCCGGCCCACCGCCTCCATTTTTTGCGACTCGCGCAGCGCCTCTTCAGCGCGCTTGCGCTCAGTGATGTCCTCCACCATCTTGATGGCGAACTGCGGCTCGCCGCCCGGACCGCGCACCAGCGACACATTCAGCCGCGCCCACATCACCTCGCCGTTCTTCCGGAGGTAACGCTTTTCCAGTTGGTAAAGATCGCGCAGCCCGCTGGTCATTTCCCCGAACAGGCGCATATCCTCCGCCACGTCATCGGGATGGGTGATGCCGGCGAAGGGCATGCCCTGCAGTTCATTGTGGCTGTAACCCAGCATCTCCTCCAGGGCGCGGTTGCTCTCCGCCAGGTTCCCCTCCAAGGTGAAGTGGCCAATGCCAATGGCCGCCGCCTCGAAGATGGCGCGGAAACGGGCCTCGCCCTCGCGCGACACCCGCCGCCGCTCCGCCTGGCTGATATCGCGGGTCGTGATGACCAGAAACCGCCGCTGGTCCAGCCAGAACTCCCGGCAGGAGCTCTCCATCTGCAGATATGAGTTGTTCTTTCGCCGGCCATGAAACTGGCAGGCGGGGAAACCGCAGTTGAGGGCGGGGCCTCCCTCCTGGCGGCTGGTGCAGGGATGATGTTTGGGCAGGAGATCCGCAAGTGGCCGCCCCTCGAGTTCGCGGCTGCTGTCGTAACCGAAAAGGCGGGCATGGGCGGAGTTGCACCACACGATTTTGCCCGCTTCCACAATGCAGGCCGCCTCCGGGCAGGCGGCCAAAGCGGCCCCCATGCAGCGGTCGGCGGCCGGCAATAAGGGTTGTGAAACGGATTCAGGAGCCGTACTCATGCAGCTACCCGGATGCATTCAGCATTCCGTTTTGAAACAGTTCGGAAATGCTTGCCAGGGTAGCGCTCAAGGGCTGGTGGGACCGCTAATAGAGCCGGGTCAGAAAATGTTCCCAAAATGGAAAGACCAGCGAGCCAACCTCTCACCCGATAAGCGTTTCCAAGCCTTGCTTATTCCTCATGATGCCAGTATGGGAGCGACGTGAAACGCTGCTGCTCCAGGAAAGAGGTACGATTTCCTTCTCCCAAAATTGGAAGATATTAAAAACGTTACACTTGGCCTAACACTCTGAGCATGCCCTAGCACTCCCTTTGTGTCATGTTTCCCGTTTCGGGTAAGTGATTCCTCTCACGTTTCCGTGTGATGCCGGATGCCGCCACCGCTAGCCCGGCGTCCTGACCGGCGGTCGCAGGACGTCTCGCCCGCACCCACGGCATAAAAAAGGCGCGGCCGCAGGCCGCGCCTCCACGAAAACCAGGATAGTGCTAGCTCTTGCTACTGGCAAGCGACTGGTTCAGGCGGAATGTCAACCGGCGCTCCGGGCCAAAGCCGACATCCTGCTTGCCCGTGGCATAAGCCGCGCCCGTGCCCGCGCCGGCGCCTACCGCACTGCCAATCAAGGCGCCCTTGCCGCCGCCAGCCAGCGCGCCGATCAACGCTCCCGCGCCTGCGCCGCCGCCGATCATTTCCAGGTTGCGCTTCTTGTGCGACTTACCGGCCAAAGAGATGCTGGAAGTGTCAACCGGCACATTCTTACCGTGCATGTGCACCGAAGCCAGGGTGATGCGCAGGTACGCCGGCTTGTGCAGCCGTCCACCCTTGTTGGCGGCCACCACTCGTCCGGTTACGTTGGCGCCACGAGGAATCATAGTTTCGCCCTTCACTACTACGGGCTCGTCCAGCACCGCGTCAAAAGTGTCGCCGGATTGGGCGCTGGCGCTGCTCACTTCCGATTGCAGGCGTACGGTTAGCGGAGTCCCCGCGGGTATGACCAGTTTCGCGGGCGCCAGGTAATGACTTGGCATGGCGCTGCTGCTGCTGCCGCTGTCACCACCGGCGGTGTTGCCGATGTCGGTGCTGTTGCCGGTGCCATTGTCGGCGTTATCGGCATTGGCCGACGGCGCCTTGCTGCAGCCCACCGCCAGCACTATGGCCAACAACACGGGAATAATCCCTATCAAGGACTTCTTCATCGGCTTGAACCCTCCCCTGAAAATACTCAAACTGCCCCATTTTTGGGGCACCTGAATTGCCACCCCTGCAGCGCTTCAAAATCAGCTACTTACAATCTGTTCCTCGCGCCGGTTGTGTACTTTTTCCCGAGCCGCGAAAGGTGGAGTTGGCTCGTTTCCGGCCTGGGGGATGAGGATTCCAGCCTGACAGCTGGGGGAATTCTCGGCAAGTTACTTTGGATAAAGACACTTAGGGCCGGTGGGACTCGTTCTCCCGACCGGCCCTTCTTGCCTGATGTAGCGGATTGGGCCTCTACTGGCCGATAACTCGCAGCACCAGCAGCGTTCCGCCATCCAGTTTTACGTTTCCCTTGGAGGAACTGATGACCGAGCCTTCGCTGGGCGAGGCCTGCGGGCTCAGAGTCAGATTGGGAAAGCCAATCGCGCCGTGGGAGTCGGCGTTAATGGCGGCCCCTCCGCCTTCTCCCTGCTGGTCCGCGGGTCCGCCCATGTTACCGCCTCCCAGGTCGCCCGTTTGCCCGGGATGCGTGCCTCCCATCGTCCTTCCAGCACCGCCGCCGCCCGGTCCCATGCCAGGCTGAGCCCCGCCCATGCTGCCGCTTTGCTGCGCTCCTCCGGGTCCTTCCATCGGCCCCGAAGACTGCTCCCCCATGGCTGAGGGCCTCGGCTTGGCCAGAGCCTGAATGGCAGCGTGCATCCCGATTTCCTTGGCTTCCTTGCCCTGTTTCGCTTCCGCTTTGTCAAAAATGACGGCCAGGGTGGACTGCGGCTCCTGCTTTGTGGCCGCCTTCACCTGCGTGACATGGCCAACCAGCTTGGCTCCACGGGGAATCACAAGGTTGCCGTTGGTATCGCGCAGATCGGCCAGCGATTTGGCGACCACTTCCTGGCCTACTTTGGCTTTTTTGGCATCAATGCCTTTGCTCAATTCCGCTCCTACCACGGTTCCCGGGGCCAGTGCCGGCGCTGCAGGCGCGGCCTGTCCGGCAGATGGAGCCGACTGCGCCTGCGCCGCCGCCCAACTCAGCAGCACCGCCGCCAGGGCATACGTCAAGCTTCTTTGCATAAATATCCTCCTCAAGGCTTTCACCCTGGGATGCGCGCCTTCTCTGCTACGCTGTAGCCCTGCGCCGCACAATTTACATCCCCCCGAAGGAGGCGCCGGGGACGGGCGGCCTGCCCGGCGCCTTGCGGGCCCGGCGTAAAACCCGGAATAATGGAAGGATAGCTATGACGCCGGAAAAAGTACTTATCGTCGAGGATGAAGAAAACGAGCGGGTCGGCCTGGCCGAACTGATCTCCGGGTGGGGCTACCGCACGGAGACAGCCCGCGACGGGCTGGAAGGGCTGGAGCGGGTGGAGCTGTTCTCCCCCGGCATCGTGCTCACCGACCTCAAGATGCCGCGCATGGACGGCATGGAACTGCTCTCCAAGCTGGCGGAGCGCACCGAAAGCATTGCCGTGATTGTGGTGACCGCACAGGGCACCATCGAAAGCGCGGTGCAGGCGATGCAGATCGGCGCCTTCAACTACATTCAGAAGCCCATTGATTTCAACCGTCTGCGCAGCATTCTGCAGAACGCCGCCGAACTGCGCCGCACGCGCACGGAACTGGAGGTCACCCGCCGCCAGTTGCGCAACAAGGGAGCTCTGGGCTCGCTGGTGGGCAATTCCAAGAAAATGCAGGAGGTGTTTCACCTGGTGGAAATGGTTTCGCCCAGCACCGCCTCGGTGCTCATCACCGGCGAAAGCGGCACCGGCAAGGAACTGGTGGCGCGCACCATTCACGACCTCAGCCCGCGCAAGAACAAGCCTTTCATCGCCATCAACTGCGCCGCCATTCCTGAAACCCTGATTGAAAGCGAAATCTTCGGCCACGAAAAAGGAGCTTTTACCGGAGCGCTGGAGCGGCGCGTGGGCTGTTTCGAACTGGCCGAGGGCGGCACCCTGCTGCTGGACGAAATCGGCGAGATGCCGGTGGCCACCCAAGCCAAGCTGCTGCGCGTGC
Organism: Terriglobales bacterium; assembly: GCA_036375915.1. Classification (GTDB taxonomy): domain Bacteria; phylum Acidobacteriota; class Terriglobia; order Terriglobales; family Acidobacteriaceae; genus JAICWP01. Next base: position 6,353 of record DASVBI010000078.1, read on the forward strand.
TGGAGGACCGCAAGCTGCGCCGCCTGGGCAGCAAGGTGGAAACCACGGTGGATGTGCGCGTGCTCGCCGCCACCAACAAGGTGCCGGAAGAGGCGGTGGCCAGCGGACAACTGCGCAACGACCTTTACTACCGCCTGAACGTCTTCAATATTCACATGCCGCCGCTGCGCGAGCACAAAGAGGATTTGCCCGACCTGGTGCAGTCTCTGATCGGCGACATGAACTCCAAGCACAACCGCAACGTGCAGATGCTCAGCGATGCGGTTATGAACCTGTTTCAGGGATATTCCTGGCCGGGAAACGTGCGTGAATTGCGTAACACGCTGGAGCGCGCCGTCATCGTCTGCGAGGCTTCCGTCATCGAAACCAAGCACCTGCCCCCGGCGTTCGGCCATGCCCCGGCGCGCGCTGCCGCCATGGATCCCAATGCTTTGCATTTGGGAGTGGGCACCACGGTGGAGGAAGCCGAACGGCAGCTCATTATGAAGACCCTGGAATCCACCAATAACAACAAGACGCGGGCCGCTGAAATCCTCGGCATAAGCTTGAAAACCCTGCATAATAAGCTCAAGGAATACGGGGCTGCGGCCACCGCGGGGACGGCCGCGGAGAGCAACGCCTGATGTGGAAGTAGCGCCGGCGTCTCGCCGGCTGTGGCGCCGGCGTCTCGCCCGCGTCGCCGGCCGGACAGAATAACTTTCATGCGTCTGAAGACCAAACTGGTGCTGGCCATCACCGGCATGATCGTGGCCCTGGTGGTGCTGTTCTCCTACATCTACGTCTCCCAGCTCCTGCACCAGCGCATCATTGCCGCCTACGACACCGCCACCCTCCTCAGCCATGAGCTGCAGGATGCTGCCGCCGATGCCCAGCCCGATTTCAGCGATACCCGCGTGGACACCAGCAATCCGGACGCGGTGCGCGCCGCCCTGATTGAGACTCTGCAGACCGATCCCAACCTCAACACCTTTCTCGACTCCATCGTCGCCAACTCGCCCATTATTTACGACGCGGCCATTGCCGGTCAGGACGGCAAGGCCATCCTTGACACCGACCCCAACCTGATCGGGAAGCGCCTGGCCGACCGTCCCGACCTGGCGCAGGTGCGTGACGTCAGCTTCCGCCAGCAAATTCAGCTGGTCTTCAGCGCGCCCCGGGTTTACGAAGTGCGCATGCCCCTGCAGCTGAACGGCGCGCCTTTCGGCAGCACCCGAGTGGGCGTTTCCACGGTGTTTTTGAAAAATGAGATCCAGCCGCACCTGCACCGCGCCATTGTCATTTCAGTCAGCGCCATTTTGATTTCCCTGATTCTGGCCGCCGGCCTTTCCAACCTGGCGCTTTCGCCGCTGGCCCGCATCAGCCAGCGCCTGGACAGTGTCACCGCCGGCGACGCGGAGGCGCTGCACGAGGACGAGCAGCGGCAGGACGAATACGGCCTGGTGACCCTCAAGATCGCGCACCTGGGCCGCCAGATGCGCGATGTGAAGGAAGTCTTCTCCGCCCTCAAGGACAACCTGGACCAGATCATGGCCACCTTGCAGGACGGCCTGATGCTGTTCACCCGCGACTCGCGCGTGGTGCTGGTGAGCGCTTCGGCGGAGCGCTTTGTGGGCCGGCCACGCAGCGAAATCCTGGGCCGCAACCTGAACGACGTGTTTGCCGAGTCCACCCGCCTGGGCCACGTGGTGCTGGAGTCGTTCCGCTCCCGCCGCCCGCTCAACCAGGGCGAAGTAGAGGGTGAAAACGGCCGCCGCATCCAGGTTTCTGTGGACTTCATCCAGGAAGGCGGCGAGCAGATTGGCGCGCTGCTGGTGATGCGCGACGCCGAATCGGTGCGCCGCATCGAGGACGAAATCGAGCTCTCCCGCCGCCTTTCCGCTATTGGGCGCCTCACCTCGGGCGTCGCCCACGAGGTGAAGAATCCTATCAACGCCATCGTGGTGCACCTGGAGGTGCTGCGCCAGAAGCTGCAGCAGGTTGATCCTGATACCCGGCGCCATATGGACGTGATCGGCAGTGAGATTCAGCGCCTCGACCGCGTGGTGCAGACCCTGGTGGACTTCACCCGCCCGGTGGAATTACGCCTGGGTGAATTGGATTTGCGCAAGCTGCTGGAGGATGTGGCGGTGCTGGCGGCTCCCGAAGCCGAGCGCCAAGGCGTGATCATTGTCCGCGATCTGCCTCCCGAGGAACTGTCGGTCAGCGTGGACTCCGACCTGGTCAAGCAGGCGCTGCTGAACGTGGTCATCAACGGAGTGCAGGCCATGCCCGACGGGGGCACGCTTACCATTAGCGCCACCCGCGCCAACAGCTCTGCCACCGTGGATATTCGCGACCAGGGCCCCGGCATTCCCGCCGATGTGCGCGATAAAATCTTCAATCTCTATTTCACCACCAAGAAGTCGGGCACCGGCATCGGGTTGCCGATGACTTACCGCATCATGCAACTGCACCACGGCGATATCGAGTTTGATTCGGCGGAAAACCAGGGCACCACCTTCCACCTTACCTTCCCGCTGCTGGAGGCCGCGCCCGAGCCCGCCTCTGAGGTTGCCTCTGAAGCGTAGAGTTCCCTATTGCCGCCTCCAAAGCTCGAGAGAGGGCTCCCGCTAGTGATTCTTGCAGCGCGGGCGCCGAGTTGTGTGGCGCGGGCGCCCTCGCCCGTGAAAACACTTCCGGAATCCTTCTTCCACAAAACCCTGTTCTGCATTAACATACGCCGAACCCGGGGTACCGTACTTCTTATGATCGGCCGGAGCATATCCCACTACCGCGTGCTGGAGAAGCTCGGCCGCGGCGGCATGGGGGTGGTTTATAAGGCCGAAGACATCAAGCTGGAAAGGTTCGTCGCCCTCAAGTTCCTGCCGGAGGAAGTCGCCACCGATCCCCAGGCGCTCAGTCGCTTCCAGCGCGAGGCCAAGGCAGCTTCTGCGCTGAATCATCCCAACATCTGTACCATCTATGAAATCGACGAACAGCAGGGCCAGGCCTTCATCGCCATGGAGTTTCTGGAGGGCGCGACCCTGAAGCACCGCATCGCGGGCAATCCTCTGACGCTCGACACACTGCTGGCACTCAGCATCGAGATCACCGACGCCCTGGATGCCGCCCATGCCAGCGGGATTATTCACCGCGACATCAAACCCGGCAACCTTTTCGTGACCCAGCGAGGCCACGCCAAGGTCCTCGACTTCGGCCTGGCCAAACTCACCGGTGAGAAGTTCGCTCCTCCTCTCCTCGCCGCCTCGCAAGCCACCGCCGAGGCCGCCCACGAGCACCTTACCAGCCCGGGAACCACGCTGGGCACAATCGCCTACATGTCGCCCGAGCAGACCGGGCGCATGAACCGG